>JAHEJI010000028.1:12915-39460 GCA_024638965.1 Planctomycetaceae bacterium | reverse complement strand
GGTCTGCTCGGACAGGCGTGGATCGCGGTCGACAGCTCTGGGGGTGACTCGAACAACAACGTCTACGCGCTCGGCTCGGTCAATCCGCCGGGCGGCGATCCGATGGATGTTCACTTCGCTCGTAGCACCGACGGCGGCAGCACGTGGAGCAGCCCGATTCGCGTCAACACCGAGCGGGCGGGCTGGCAGTGGTTCGGCGTCATGTCGGTGGCACCGAACGGTCGGATCGACGTCATCTGGCTCGACACGCGCGACGATCCGGGCGGGTTCGACTCGGTGCTTTACTATTCGTCCTCGACCGACGCCGGCGACACGTGGTCCGAGGGGGTCGCCATCAGCCCGCCGTTTGACCCGCACATCGGCTGGCCGAACCAGAACAAGATCGGCGACTACTACGACATGGTTTCGGACAACGGCGGTGCGAACCTAGCGTACGCGGCGACCTTCAACGGCGAGCAGGACGTCTACTTTGTTCGTATAGGCACCGGAACGTGCCCCGGCGACGGTACACTCATCGAAGGAGCCGGTGAGATCAACGACTTCAATGCCACGTGCGGCTCGGACGATGCCCATTGGGCCGCGCATAGTGCGGTCTTCGATTTCCAGATTGCCGATCCCGTTAGCCAGTTTGAACTGATCGCTACGGTCCCGGCAGGTTTCGGCGGCAATGCTATCAGTGTCGACATCGAAGCAAGCAAGCAGAGCGACAACGCCGACTTGAATGTGCGAGCGCAGATGTTTAATTTCACCACTGGCAAATACGTCGTGCTGCCCGGCATTATGCCGCTGGCGACGGCCGACGCGGTCCAGAACTTTGCACTGCCCGCTGGTTCGGACCCGGCTGAATTCATTGATGGCAATAATGAGGTCAATCTATTGCTCCAAACCATCCAAACATCGGGGCTTCCCAACGTGCGGACCCAGCTGGACGAGGTGCTGTTCAACTTTGAATAACGTCGATTGCAGCACTGTTTTGAAGTTGCGAGTGCATGAGTTCCAAGCGCCGATATGTTAATGGCGGCGCTATTTGCGTGGCCTCGGTTATACGTTTCCCATAAACGATATCAGGAACATTCGGTCATCGTGCACCCACGAATCGCAAGAAACTACCGGAAGCAGCATATTATTTGCACACGAGGATCTTGTCAATTAACATCAGTGCGCCACGAGTGGTGGCCTACCAATGAAAGCGGCAACCATGGCAAGTAGTTTTCGCAGCATAGATCACGCAACAGAATCGGAGCGATACGATGAAAGTAAAACTAATGTGTTTCGCGGCAATTCTATCAATTGGATGGCTGGCAACTGATTTCATTGTCGCCGATCAGGTCGAACTCGTTGCCTCCCAAGACAACACGCTCTACGAGAATGAGAACGGTGATGTCTCGAACGGCTCCGGGCAGCGTTTCTTCTGTGGCGTGACACTAGCAGACGAGATTCGTCGGGGCCTGATCAAATTCGATATTGCGGGTGCAATTCCCGCCGGATCGGTAATCGACAATGTTGAGCTCACCTTGAACTGCTCGAACGTCCCCCCCAATGGCGTACCCGCCGATGTGTCGCTGCATGTGGTGCTAGCCGACTGGGGCGAAGGCGCCTCAGATGCCAACGGCGCAGAGGGTCAAGGTACATCGGCCGAACCGGGCGACGCAACATGGCTGCATACATTCTTCGACACGGACTTCTGGGCAACCGCCGGTGGAGACTTCGTTGGAACCGCTAGCGCGATCGAAACCACCGAATTCGAAATCCCATACACTTGGACTTCTGCTCAGATGATCGCCGATGTACAGACGTGGTTGGACAATCCTACGTCGAACTTCGGCTGGCTAGTCCTGGGTGACGAATCATTCCCAGGCTCCGCCAGGCGATGGGATTCGCGTGAAAACGGCAACGAAAACAATCGCCCTATCCTTACCGTCAACTTCACCCCTCCCGGCCCCATCGAGATCTGCCCCGACACGGCGACGGTAACAGCCGGCGCGACCTTCAGCGGAAGCTCGGCGGATATTTGCGATGAGGACAGCGCGATCTGGACCCTTCAGAGCACAACCTTCGCCGCGGCGTTTTCACCGGCTCCGATCGCGATTACTTTCGAAGGTAATACGAATCCCGTTGTTGGTGGGACTGACCTGACACTGCGGCTTGTCGGCGGCCCCGACTTCGGCAATGATGCGGCGTTCATCCAGCTGCGCATGTTTAACTTCACAACCCAGGCTTATGTAGGCATGCCCTTCATCAGTCAGCCAAACAGCGACAACACCGTCTATGAGTTTACAAATCCTGTCGCTGACTTCGTCGGTCCGAATGGCGAGCTGAGGGCGGAGATAACGTGTGCCAAGACGGTAGCCGGTCCGGTTCGATTGCGAATGGATCAAGCAGTTTGGCAGATTCAGTAATTTGAAAGGTGGTGTTTTTGGAGCCGCATTCTTAAACATCGGCAAGAAATTACTCGCAGGGGAGATACGCATCGACGATTTCGAGATGAACATCCGCTGAAGTTTTCCAAAAAAAGCTGTTTCGTTGTGACGACCGCCGGCATTGATTTCGCTCATGAGATTGAGCTTAATCGTCACCCGACTGAAACGGACGCGTCGGTCCGCAGCCTTGACGTGCCCGAACCAAAGTCGGTGACTCCGCATTGGAATGCCGAGCGGCATGAACTGAAAGTCAATCGTCAACTTGTCAAGCGTTTCAGGTGGCCCGCCTGTAATCAGGAAACCGTCTTAATGGCGTTCGAGGAAGAAGGCTGGCCGGATCGAATCGATGACCCTCTGCCGCCGCAACCGGAGCAAGATTCCAAACGCAGGCTTCACGATACGATCAAATGCCTCAATCGAAATCAGATCAATCAAGCTCTTCGTTTTCATGGTGATGGAACTGGCGAAGGCGTCCTCTGGGAACTGGTCGCGATTCTCGATTCCAGCAAAAACTCCCGTTAGCCGAAGGTCAGCGGAAAACGAGACTGCTCGACTGCTGAAACAAGTGGCCGTCCGACAACTGAATCGCCCCGACACGATATACCCTGGAACTCCTAAATATTCTCATATTCTCGCCAGGCAAACGCCGCAATTTCTGGGTTTAACTATCGAAATTACGAATTCGATGTAGTCGGTCGAACCCTGCCGATTCGTCTCAGTTGTATACTGGCGAGTTGTGTTGTCGTTTGTAAACCGAAAATGAGAAATTCGCATTGACTACCAAACTTAACCGGCGGCAGTTCACGAAAACGGGAGCGATCGCGGCGGGAACTGTTGCGACCGGTATTGCATCCTCCGGTTCATCGTTGGCCACAAACTGGAATGAAACCGTGCGAGTCGGTTTCATCGGAGTTGGCAACCGTGGGACGCAATTGATCTCTGCATTTTCGAAGCATCCCGATTGCAAGGTGGTTGCCGCTGCGGATTTGTACCAGCCCTATCTGGATCGCTTTCAGAAAGCACTTGGCAGCGACCTGTTCGTTACGGATGACTATCGAACACTCTTGGACCGCCCGGATATCGACGCAATCGTGATCGCCACGCCCGATCACTGGCATGCCTTGCAGACGATCCAGGCTGTTTCGGCCGGTAAAGATGTGTATGTGGAAAAACCGCTGGCCGCGACGATTGTTGAAGGCCGAAGAATGGTTCAAGCCGCCGATAAGTTTGGACGGATCGTCCAAGTCGGCTTGCAGCGACGGTCGATGAATATTTATCAACAGCTGCGAGAATTTGTGCAGGATCATCGCGTCGGCAAGATCACCGTCTCCCGAGCCTACCGGCTGAACAATATGTTTCCCGATGGGATTGGACGGCGCGCGCCGACGCCACCGCCTAAAGGACTGAATTGGGATCAGTGGCTGGGGCCGCGTCAGGAGCAACCCTATCAAGACAACATTGCACCCTACAAGTTTCGCTGGTGGCAAAACTACTCATCGCAAATGGGAAACTGGGGCGTTCATTATTTCGACGTGATCCGCTGGATTCTCGACGAAGCAGCTCCCGTATCCGCAGTCTGCGTCGGTGGCCGCTACGCAGTCCAAGATGATCGAACCATTCCCGATACGGCGGAAGCCATCTTTGAACTTAAGGGGCGTTCGCTTCTGGTTTTTGGTCAGTACGAAGCCAGCAGTAATCCGGCTTTGGCATGGGGCGAATTGGAATTGCGGGGGACCCAGGGAACGATTTACGGCGCATCTTCCGGGTTTCGCGTCGTGACGGAAAATGCCGGACAGTTTCAAAAGAAAGACCAGCGGGCCGAAGCAACCGAAGTCAAACCAAATGGGCCGAAGACCGATGCAACGGTGGCACATGCACGTGATTTTCTCGAGTGTGTCAAAACTCGTAGGCAGCCGCGGTGCTCGGTGAGCGAAGGCCATCAATCCACGATTTACGCGCACCTTGCCAACATTTCTTTGGCCACGGGTCAGCGACTGAACTGGGACGCGGAAACCGAATCGTGCGTGGATAATGACGAAGCCAACAAATTACTGCATTACGAATATCGCAAGGGTTATGAGCTTCCAAATTTTGACTGACGAAAGTATCTGATGCCAATTAGAAAACAGCTTCTTTTGTTTGTGTTCGGTCTCGTGATCCCTGCCGATTGGATTTTCACGCAGGAAACCACAACACCGGAAGTCCGAATTGGAATTATTGGTCTCGACACATCGCATGTCATTGCGTTTACCAAACTGCTGAACGATGCGCATGGAAAGCCACCGCTGAAAAACTGCCGTGTGGTTTGTGCCTATCCCAAAGGCAGCGCCGATATCGAATCGAGCGTTTCCAGAGTCCCGAAATATATTGAACAGATCCAAGGAATGGGCGTCGAGATTGTTGATTCGATCGATGAACTGGTTGCCCGGGTCGACGCGGTCCTTCTCGAAACGAATGACGGTCGTCCTCATCTTGAACAGGTTTTGCCAGTTCTAGAAGCCAACAAGCCTGTTTTTATCGATAAGCCGATCGCGGGTTCATTGATTGACACGATCGCCATTTTTGAAGCTGCGAAACAACTGGGTACGCCCGTGTTTTCATCTTCAAGCCTTCGATTTGCCAAGCCGGCTCAATTGGCTCGACAAGGCAAGCTCGTCGGCGAAGTACTTGGTTGCGAAACGTTCAGTCCCGCCGTACTCGAACCGACACATCCGGATCATTACTGGTATGGGATTCATGGTGTCGAACAACTTTTTACCGTGATGGGAACCGGTTGCGAATCGGTTGCCCGAACCAGCACCGCTGGTACTGATGTTGTCGTCGGAACTTGGGCCGATGGGCGGATCGGAACGTTCCGAGGTACGCGTACTGGGCCTCACCACTACGGCGGAACGGTTTTCGGTACCGAAGGACAAAAATCCTCAGGCGGCAACGAAGGTTATAACGCGCTGGTAATTGAGATTGCCAAGTTCTTTCAATCGGGTACACCTCCCGTTGCTGCCGCGGAGACCATTGAGATTTATGCTTTTATGACCGCGGCTGATGAGAGCAAGAAACTCGACGGAAAACGAATCCTGCTTAGGGACGTAATCAAAACAACAAATTCTCAGGCCAGGAACAAACTGATCGAGCTCGGGATTATATCAGCGTCGAAATAGCAAGACAAAGGAACAATCCATTAACTCTCCGGAGCGCAAATCGCTTTTTCGCACGGTCGGACCGGCCATGATCATCGCAGCTGTGGTTTGCGGGCCGGGAAGTATCTTGACTAGTTCCAAGATCGGAGCCCAGTTAGGCTACAGCGCCGTTTGGGTGTTGGTGTTGGCTTGCTTGTTAATGGTCGCGATGGTTTCACTCGCAACTCGAATCGGTATCGCCTTTGAACAAACGCCTTGCAACGAAATCGCCCAGCGACTGGGACGACCTGCGGCTGCGATCGTTGGCATCGTGATGTTCTTGATCATTGCGAGCTTTCAATCCAGCAATAACATTGCTATCGCTGCAGCCCTTGAGTCCTTTGACGTCGCAGCCCCAAAGTGGCTTGCCGTTGCGCTATTGTTGGTTGTCAACGCTGCGGTCATCATTTTTCTGTACATCAGCCGAAGTCTTTATGGCGCTATCGAATGGGCCATGAAACTGCTGGTGTTGCTGATGGTTTGCGCGTTTCTCTTGAACTGTGTCGCTGCCAGGCCTTCGATCCGCTCAACCGCTCAGGGCTTCATACCGTCGATTCCTCGAGAGCACTCGTGGCTGTTAGTCGCATTAATCGGGACCACGTTTTCGGTCGCTGCTGCTTTTTACCAAGCCTACCTCGTCCGCGAAAAAAAGTGGACGGAAGCCGATCGTCGATCTGGCATGATGGATTCCGTGATCGGGACCGCAACTCTAGGAGGTATCAGCCTGGTGATCATGATGACAAGTGCCGCAGTCTTTTACCAAAAAGAAGACGTGCCGCCGCTTGAGTCTGCCGCGGATGTGGCGATTCAATTGAGACCATTATTTGGCGTCTGGGCCCAAGTTGTTTTTGGCGTCGGGATTTTTGCCGGCGCGATTAGCTCGTTTCTGGTCAACGCATTGATCGGCGGACACATCTTGGCTGACGGATTTGGTTGGGGCGACAAAATCCAGTCGAAATGGACTCAACATTTTACAACCGTTGCCTTACTAATCGGAATGATTGTCGCGTTGCTTTCCATTTCGACAGGTATGAGCCGCGTCACGCTGATTGTTTTTGCTCAAGCCTTGACCGTCGTCGGAGTACCAGCTTTGGCGCTGGCCCTGATTTACCTGGGAGCCATTAAGCGGCGAGAAGACAGGCAGACAATTCCGCTCTGGATTCTGATCGCCGCTTCCGTAGGATTTTTCGTAACCTGTATGATCGCCGTTCGAACGGTCCTTACGATCATTGATACCATCTCAAAATAATGCACGGCCCCCAGAACATTTCAGAGCTACATGAGTTGGCAAGTCGGCCAGACAGGTCCGTGATTGAATCGCTGCGGGAAGTCGATAGCAATGTGCTTGTTATCGGGGCAGGCGGCAAAATGGGTCTTCATTTGTCAAGCATGATCCATCGTGCCTTTACCGAACTAAAATCCAAACATCGCGTTATTGCCATCTCGCGATATGGGTCGCCGAGTGTGACTGATTTATTCGATGATCAGGGTATTGAAACCATCTCAGTCGACTTGACTCGCGAGGGAGCAGTCGAAGACTTGCCGGACGCGGACAACATCTTTTACCTTGCCGGCGTTAAATTTGGCACAGGCAACAACCTGGAGTTGTTGCATCAAATGAATGTTGACCTGCCAACCCGCGTGGCTCGTCGTTACGCCGACTCGAAAATAGTCGCCCTCTCAACCGGATGCGTCTATTCATTTACGAGGCCCGCAAGTGGTGGCTCGGTTGAAACTGACCCGTTGAATCCGCCTGGTGAATATGCCATTTCTTGCGTCGACCGTGAACAGGCTTTTAGAAATTCGGGTGCTCGCACGAGCTTGATCCGGCTAAATTATTCGGTCGATCTTCGATACGGCGTGCTGGTCGATATTGCACAGAAAGTATTGCTTAAAAAACCAATTGATGTAACAACCGGATTCGTCAATGTGATATGGCAAGGCGATGCGAATGCTTACATTGTGAAAGCGTTGACAAGGGCAGCCTCTCCTCCATTTGTGATCAATGTCACGGGAAAAAGAGTTCTGCGTGTCCGAGACGTAGCACTGCGATTTGGCCAACGGTTTGGCAAAGAGGTCACGGTTATTGGAACAGAAAAAGAAACCGCGTGGTTGAATAACGCCAGTAAGTCGCATCAACTGTGGGGTCAGCCAAGTGTCAGCGAAGATGAACTTATTGAGTGGGTCGCCGATTGGCTGTTGAGTGGTGGCCCGACGCTTGACAAGCCAACGCATTTTGAAATCAGGGATGGAAAGTATTGAGTTAAACAAATCAATCGTGCTTCCCAACATGAATACCAAAACAATTAGATCCCAATTGCTCAAAGGCCTCGTCATTCCGGCTTGCCCATTGCCGTTGGATGAAAATCAAAATTGGTCCGAACGCCATCAGCGAGCTTTGACTCGTTACTACATTGCAGCTGGAGTCGGTGGAATCGCCGTGGGTGTGCATTCAACCCAATTCGCAATTCGAGATCCGAAAATTGGCTTGTTCGAACCGGTTCTCGAGTTGGTGTCCAACGAAATTGACGCTCTGCGTAGCGATTCGATCATCAAAATTGCGGGAATCTGCGGCCCGACGGATCAAGCGCTGGATGAAGCCAAGACAGCTCGGCGCCATGGTTACCACGCTGGCCTGCTCAGCATGACGGCGTTCAAGGGCCAAAGTGAGTCTGAAATCATTGCTCATTGCAAGGTCGTCTCTGATGTCATTCCTGTTTTCGGTTTTTACCTGCAACCGGCGGTGGGAGGGCAAGTCCTTTCGCACCATTTTTGGCGGCAGTTCGCCGAAATTGCGAATGTGGCTGCCATCAAAATTGCCCCGTTTAATCGTTATCAGACTTGGGATGTCGTCAGAGCAGTGATTGAAACCGGGCGAGATGACATTGCGCTTTACACTGGAAACGATGACAACATCATTGCTGACTTGCTGACCCCGTTCGTGGGAACCGTGAACGGCGATAGAAGAATGCGATTCATCAATGGTGGATTATTAGGCCAATGGGGCGTCTGGACCAAGCGTGCCGTGCAAATGCTGGAAGACATCAAACTCGAACGTGAGCAACCAAAGATTGATTCGCGTTGGCTGAAAGAAAATGTCGCTTTAACTGATGCGAATGCCGCAGTTTTCGATGCTGCCAACGGGTTTGCCGGTTGTATCCCTGGAATCATGGAAGTGCTGCGGCGCAGCGGATTGTCCGCGTCCAATGCTTGCCTTGATCCGAATGAGAAACTGTCAGCTGGACAATCGGAAGAACTTGATCGGGTAATCAATGCGTATCCGCAGTTGACCGACGATGAATTTGTCGCGACTCACTTGGACGAATGGCTGGCGTAGGCAGTACTGTAGCTCAGCCTGTCCCCAGGCTGAAACACGGTCCCCAGGCTGAAACACGGTCCCCAGGCTGAAACACGGTCCCCAGGCTGAAACAGGCCCAGGCTGAAACAGGCCCAGGCTGAAACAGGCCCAGGCTGAAACAGGCCCAGGCTGAAACACGGGCGGAGTCTGGGACAGACTCGGCTACTGCTTGAATTCAGCAATCCAATCCTCCAGCTTTGTCATGGAGGCCCAGTTTGGTTCGCTGGCCACGCCCAGCCCTGTCGTTTTTTGCAGACTGGAAATATCAACTTGACCGTTTTCGATCTTCAAAAACAACTCTCCATCGCGTTGTTTATATAGCCCGGGATAATGAGTGGTAGCCGCCCGTTGTTCCTGGTCCGTCAAATGGGCGAGTCCAAAAAAGAAATGATGTCCGTTTCGCTCGGCATGCGGTAAACCGAGCGCACTGATCACGGCAAAATCCTGATGCAATGCGACAATCGGCATATTGGTCAGGTCTTCAGCACTCAAAAACAAAGTCCCGTCATCGCCGCTACGAAATTTGCATAATGCGTAATTGGCAAGCGACTTAAAGATGCCTTTACAGTTCTTGTGGGAAACTCCGTGATAGCCAACCTTGACGGCATCGGCAAAGGCGTGCAGATATCCATCGGCTTCATCAATGATCAGCGGTTTGAGGCTCTCAATCGTTTCCACGACTGGCTTCAAGATTGAATCGAGAGTTTTCGCTCGGCTCATCGGCTGTTCGATAAACAGGATTTGTTCAAACATTTTTGGACTACGCCTTGAGAGCTTTTCAACCAACTCCCCAAATTCAGTCACATCGTCATAGGCTTCGTTGCCATCGAGCGTGATGGTCGGTTTCGAATGACTCACAACGCTCCAAATCCGATCCAGCCGTTTCAAATCTCGTTTTCGATCGCCGCAAATCTTGATTTTTAGGCACGTAATTCCGTCCTGAGCCAGATATTCTTCGAGAGTAAACGGTTCTCCATCGTTCAGCTCATCCACTTCATCAACGTCGTCTGCAGTGAGTGGATCATTGGAGCCGATCGTGTGCCGAATTTTTATGCGATCAAGCGGCTTTTCCGGCAAACAGTCGACAAAAGAAAATCCCTGCAACTCATCGTGAATTAATTCTGCTCGAAACCCCAGCCGATCCTGTCGCAAACTTCCGTAAAACGACAAGCCTTCGATTCGGCAGACCGCATCGATAACCGCCCGCTCGAACAACGCCAGCGCAAAACTGGAACAAAGTGGTACCGCCGTTTTGACGTTTTCCTGTTGAAGAAATTCTGCTTGCGTTTTCCACCAGCACCCGAACGCGGTCTCGAAATTTGCGTTAGACAAATAGGCTGTTCGTGCCGCCATTACCAGCTCCAACAACTCTCGCAGCTTCTGCTTCGGCTCAACCTCGGGTCTTTTGTCCAGCCAACCAAATGAAGGCCAGTCGGCACTGCAGCCAAACGCCTTCCGTCCATCATCGGATGCGAGCAATAAACGTACTTCGACGTTAACCCTCATCCATGCTGGAAAAAGCGATTGCCCTTTGCCAATTGCGAAATCCATTCTCGGCGGACTGATGTCGCGAACGAAAAGATCGATGGACTTGATTTGATAACCCAAACTCGAATCCCCACATGGCCCGTTTGCCTGCACTTAAATGAGTCGCCATGTATAGCATTGGCAGACCCGAGGCCGTACTACCCGTCTGAATTCCTTGTAAATTGGGGCTTCCGACCAGCCCTTAATGTCGCAAAATAAAAGATTTACTCATTATTCACGCCGCAGCATTAATCGCTCTTTCGAGCATTTCTTGCTTCTGGACGCAACTTTGGGGCTTCCAACTCGACAATTCAAATAACTTCGAAATTTTTTCTCAAATATGGCGGCCAAGAAAAACGAATTGGAAACTGGTTAAAGAATCAGTTCAGTTAAATCAGGCCCGAATCGCAATTTGGTAACCGTCCCTCAGGTCGGAATTTGGGCGTTGCGAACATCTAATCCATCCAAGATAGCACGTAAAAGCCATGATATTCGTCATGCCGCGCGAGACATTTCGCGCCACATGTCTCGAATCGAAAAATACGAATGGCCGCGTTTTTTGCACTGTTTGAGGCATTTTCGATCCGGCCAACTGTGGTAACTGCCTTGGTCGTGGTTTTGGCGTTCTCTCGGCCGTTGCCCCAATTCAATTTTTTCAATCGCCTGGACCATCATTTGTGCGCCTATGTCGGCGCATCGAAAGGCAAGCGACACGGCGCTTTCTTTTGGATAGATCGGTGTTTTTTGTTGGGCGATGACATCGCCTTTATCCAATTGTTCGTTGTCAATCCAATGCAGGGTGACGCCAGTATATGAATCACCTTCACTCATGGCCCAAACGTAGGGTGCCATTCCTCGATGGCGCGGAAGAAGCGACGGATGAACGTTGGTGGTCCCCAGGCGACTGATAGCCAATAATTCGGGCCCAAAAAGTTGATTCATGTAGATCGAGACAAACAAGTCGGGTTTCCAGCCGGCAACTCGATCCCGCAGTCCGGGTGAGTTGATATCACGAGTTGAGTAAACCGGCAAGCCGTAGCGTCGAGCGATTCGCCGTAGCGGTTGTGTACGAGGGTCGCGACCGAAGATTCGCGGGACCAACGATGCAGCTGGAAGCATGGCCATTTCCAGGGCTTTGGCTACAAAAAAATCGCCGGACCTTTTGTACAGGTACCTGATCGCCTCACCTTGTTTTTGGCAGCGACGAACTCGATTAGATTTAATGATGCCAACGACTCGATCGGAATATCTGGCCATTACTCGATTGGTGATCGAATTAGCTTCCGGTATATCCCAGGTAAAAATGACGATTCGAATTGGATCGGGCACGGTACTCGTCTCGAAAAATTAATCGCTGAATAATACAAATGTGACGATGCGTCGAAAGCGATTTTCAGACGAGTCGAATTTCAAGTCAATATTGATTTGGACTTGTGTCATCCTGAACCGAGGCACGAAGCGAAGGACCTCCGTGAACGAGCGAGAGATTCTTCAGTCGCAAGCTCCTTCAGAATGACAGAGGCCGAATACTAATTTTTGAAATGTTCTAATCGGTCGCGGCTGGCGGTTGCTTGCCATACTTGGCCTCATAGAGGTTGGTGTATTTCTCAGCGAGGGATGGATCGCACTTGAAACATTGCGACTTGGCACGATTGTGTTCTTCGCACCAGTCGCCCTTTTCTTTGCAGTCTGTGGCAACTTTGGCGCTGCACATACTACATTCCTCTTCCGGAATTCCGTGTTCAACGCACCACCATCCCGAATGATCATTGGCAGCATTTGTGGTTGGTGAGTTTGTGCTATCCCCATTTGTGCTTATGGATACCTTTTCACCGGCACAACCGACGAGCATCAGGGCAACAACAAAAACTACGGCTACGACTCTTAATGTAGTTGCATTCATCATGACAAATTCCTTTTTACAAAACAAAACTAATTGGATGTAATAAACTCAGCAGCTTGTTGTTCAGAATGCGGTTCTCCATTTCCGTCAGACAGAAAATTCTGTCCTGAGTCAACTTTCACTGTACCCGGCAAAATCATATACAGCACGCGAAGTACAAGGAGAGATGCAATGGATGAACTGATCACGCCGCCGATAACCACCGTTGCCAATGGCCGCTGAACTTCAGCTCCGATGCCGGTATTCAGCGCCATCGGCAAGAAGCCAAGACTGGCAACTAATGCGGTCATAAGAACGGGTCGCAAGCGAGTCATTGCCGCCGTTTCGACCGCTTCCTCCAGCGGCATGCCTTGCCGGCGAAGTTGCCGGATGTACGAAACCAGCAACATATCCGCGAGCACAGCAACCCCAGATAGCGCAACGAATCCTATTGCGGCCGAAATCGAAAACGGCATGTCGCGAATCCACAATGCAATGATTCCGCCTGTCCAGGCAAATGGGATACCGGTGGCTACCCGGAGCGTGTCGATCACGTTTCGGTAGGTCATGTACAGAAGAATGAAGATCAAGATTAGCGCCAATGGGACGACGATCATTAATCGTTGACGAGCGCTGACAAGATTCTCAAATTGCCCGCCCCATTCGACGTGATAACGCCCGCCGGGTAACTGTACTTCGTTTCCCATCCGCTCTTGTGCCTCATCAACAAAACTTCCGATGTCGCGGCCCCGAATGTTGCACGAAATCGTAATCCGACGGTATCCCCATTCGCGTGTAATCGTCGATGGTCCTTCCACCACCGTGATGGTTGCCAGACGTTCAAGTGGAATGCGTTGACCGGATGGCGTATTGATTTCAATAGCGCCGATCACTTCTGAACTGCTCCGAAACTTTTCTGGTAGTCGAACAATCAGCGGAAATCGCATCTGCTCCTCGATGACTTCGCCGATTTCATAACTTCCCAGAGATTCAACGAGATTCAGGATGTCGGTCGCAGACACGCCATAGCGGGCGATTTCATCTTGCTTGACAACGATTTGCAGAACGGGCTGGCCGGTGATTTGTTCCACGGCAACATCGGCGCTTCCGTCGATTGATCGCAACACTCGCTCGATATCTCCAGCTTTATCAACAAGCACGTCAAAGTCATCGCCGAATAATTTGACCGCTACGTCCGAACGAATACCGCTGATCATTTCGTTCAGTCGCATTTCAATGGGTTGCGTCATGGCGATGCGTTGACCGGGTATTTCGCGCAACAACTCCTGGACTTTGACGGTCAATTCATCTTGTGTGCGTGCTGATGACCACTGAGATCGCGGTTTGAGAGTGATAAAAATGTCAGTTAGTTCGACGCCCATCGGATCGGTCGCGACTTCGGCACTTCCAATGCGGCTCCAGGCATGCTCGACTTCATCCGGAAACTCTTGCAGTACCGCTTTCTCCATCTCCGTGTTGAGTCGAATGGACTCTTCGATGTCCGTTCCTGCCAAGCGAACCACGTTGATAGCCAAGGCTCCCTCGGAGAGCTTTGGAACGAACTCTGAGCCCATGTTGGGTGCGATCAGTCCAAATGCGAGTCCCAGGACGCCGAGCGACATTCCGATCACAGCCGTCTTTTGATGCATCGTGAAATGCAAGATCGGTCGATAAAGTCGTTTGATCAGCCGGATCAAGAGTGGCTCGCGATCGATCATTCTGTGGGGCAGCATGTAGCTGGCAAGCACAGGCATTAGTGTCAATGACATTAGCATCGAGCCAGCAAGTGCGAAAATTACGGTCAAAGCCATCGGCCGGAACAGCTTACCTTCTACACCCGCCAGGGTGAGGATCGGAATGTAAACGATCATGATGATCAGTTCACCAAACATGGTTGGTTTGCGAACTTCGATTGCGGCGTCACGGATTACATCCAGCTTTGTTTGGCCGCGCGGGATTCCGTGCGATACTCGCCTGACGCAGTTTTCAACCACGACGACCGAGCTGTCGACAACCAAACCAAAGTCGATAGCGCCGAGGCTTAGCAGGCTGGCAGCAATCCCGACTTGTAACATTCCGGCAAACGCAAACAACATCGAAAGCGGAATAGCCAAAGCAACGATCAGTCCGGCGCGCAGGTTACCCAGAAACAAAAACAATACTGCAACGACCAGCAATCCACCTTCGAAGAGATTCTGTTTGACCGTTTCGATAACATGGTCAACCAGTTCAGTTCGATCATAAACGGTAACCACTTCGACCCCTGGAGGCAGCGTTGTTTTGATTTCCTCCATTTTTTCTTTGAGTGAATGGGTCACTTCGTGGCTGTTTTCGCCCATTAACATGAAGCCGAGGCCGTAAACGACTTCGCCTCTTCCGTCCGCCGTTACCGCACCGCGTCGAATTTCATGACCGATCTGCACATCGGCGACATGACGAATGCGAATCGGCGAACCGTCGACCGCTCTGATGACAATGTTTTCAATCTGTTCAGTGTTTACTGTGCGTCCAACGCCGTGAACCAATAGCATTTCCGTGTTGCGTGAGATGTTGCCGCCGCCCACGTTTCGGTTGTTTGCCTTGACAGCTGTGACAACTTCATCAAAGGTCAACTGGTGCTTGATCAGCCGATCCGGGTCAATGCGAACCTGATATTGCTTTTCAAAACCACCCCAGCTATTGACTTCTGCCGTCCCGCTGACTGTGCGCAGCTGAGGTTTCACGATCCAATCATGAATCGTTCTCAACTCCGTTAGCTTCGTGGTTTGCGTGGCTGAAGGCAGGCCGGATAGGTCAACGTCTTCCAACCGAACGAGGTAATGAAAGACTTCGCCCAATCCAGTTGAAACTGGTCCCATCTTTGGACGCTCGATTCCTTCCGGTAACTCAACCGTCGTTAATCGTTCGCTAATAAGTTGCCGCGCAAAGTAGATGTCGGTACGGTCTTCAAAA
Organism: Planctomycetaceae bacterium; assembly: GCA_024638965.1. Classification (GTDB taxonomy): domain Bacteria; phylum Planctomycetota; class Planctomycetia; order Pirellulales; family Pirellulaceae; genus Mariniblastus. The sequence continues at coordinate 24,145 of JAHEJI010000028.1, read as the reverse complement.
ACGACGACGACTTGAGAGAGGCCGAATTTGGAAATTGACCGCAATTTTTCCAGGGCAGGCAGACCGCCGATTGCCTGTTCAATTGGAAACGTGATCTGTCGTTCGACTTCTTCTGGCGAAAGGGATGGTGCCGTAGTATTGATTTGCACCATCACCGGTGTGGTATCCGGGAAAGCGTCGATGTCCAGGAACTGTAGCGAAAAAACACCAACACCGATCACGACAACAACGGCAACTAACACCAGCAGGCGATTGCGTAGCGAAAATTCAATAATCCAAGTCATCGGTCACCGATTCCATAAGTAAGCCATCTGCGACTGCGCCAAATCTTCGGTTTTTCAAATCCAAACATTGCAACACTACACTCTCAACTCTTAAACCTTCGACCGAAGGTCATTGTTCGCACAGTCAGCCAGCTCCCAGATTTCCTTTGAGTAATTCCGCACGCATGATGCCGCTGCCTTTGGTCACAATCACTTCGCCAGGAAGCAAACCGGCAATAACCTCCGTGTAGCCGTCCATCTTTGCGCCGGGTCGAACCGAGCGAGTATGAAACACCTTGTATGAGCCTTCCGTGAAATAGTTTTTGTCACGGACAAACGCGACATGGCAACATCCCTCCCAATGGATTACTTCGCCTGGAACGACAATCGCGTCCGTTTCTTCGCGTAGAACGATCTTGCCCGAACCGAACGTTTCGTTTCGTAATTGACCGTTCGCGTTTTTCAGTTCGCAACGAACTTGAACGGTACGAGTCTCGGCATCAACTTCTGTGCTGATCCACGAAACGGTTCCAAATGTTTCCCGCCCAGAACCATCGGGCCGAAAGATCACCTTTTGCCCTTTAACGACTCGAACCACTTCCTCAAGCCGAACATTCAAGAGCAGCCACACTTGGCTTGTGTCCACGATGGTAAACAGCGGTGTGCCGGCTTCAACGACTTCGCCAGCGACGCCTCCCCGCTCAACTACGATGCCGTCGCGCAGGGCAAAGACGGGAAGTAGATTTGACGAGGTGCCAAACAAATTGGGCGATTTTTCAGTCAACCCGAGGAATTGCAGTCGCTGGCGAACTTCTTCGATTGGCAGGCCCAAATAGTCACCGGACCGAATTGGCAAACCCAGGTTGGACAACTTCTGGGCGGCATTGGCCACGGAAATATCGGAGGCTGCCTTGGCAGTCTCGGTTTGCTCTATTTGTTTTGCTGGAATAACAGTACCGCCAAGTCGAATTAGGCGTTCCGCTGTTTTTTTTGCCAACTCTTGCTCGACTAATGCTTCCATGAGTTGATGCTTTGCTTCACCAACTTCGACAGCGTCCACGATCGCCAGGACATCGCCTTGTTTGACTGGATCACCAACATTCTTTTCCACTCGCCAAACGGTACCGGTTGCACGAGATGATAGTTGGGCGACTCGTGTGGGGTCGTAAACAATCTCACCGGTGACTTGAATCGATTCGACGATTGGACCGCGATCGACAAGGCCGATGTCCACTCCAGCTCGATTTATGGATTCAATCGTTGGAAACTGAATTCGTCGCAAGTGCATTTTGCAGCCAGGGTCGTTTTTGGTGCGAGGCCGTACGGCGATGGCGCGGGCAGCGCGTTCAAAATCCTCCTGCGTTACTTCAGGGGTTTCCTTGAGCTGTGCAGTTAGCGGATGGTGAATTACACATTCGTGAACACCATGCTCTTTGCACCAGCCATAGAGTTCGTCCTTCGGCATCAGCTCGGCATTACACGAGATGCAATCGACCTCTGGCACACCATGTTCGTCACACCACAAAACTTCAGTTACTCCGTTTGTTCCAGTCAACTCGGAAAACTTGGGCAAACTCCAACCATGATAATGACCCCAGCACGCCAAACCCGCTAATAAAGCCAGGACAATTACAGTGGGGATTCCTCTCAAAGTCATTCCGACGATGCTAGAAAAAAAACTACTTCGTTTGATATTTTCACCCAATTCAAGTTGCAAATTCTCGGAGTCGGTATTTGCAGATTCAATGGTTGAATTCGATTTTGTTATTTCGTTCATGGTTCAATAAACCTGGTTCAAGACTAGCTAATTCGCGGATGCCCATTGGCATGGCAACCAAAACCGAAGCCGACAGCAACGTTAGTCAGCGCGCATGCAAACAGGCTCGCGTGCTGTTGTCGTGGCTAGAACAGGGTGCCTAAAGCAACCAACAAGATAGCGCAGAACGCATCTCATGCCCGGAAGAATGGGTTGGCAATACGAAAGAAGGCGGCCGCACTTGAGTCGCGGGACCGATCTGCCGTGATGTTTCGAGCTTCACCCAGCACGTCATAAAAGAGACGAGTTCGGCAATTTCCTGACCATCAGAAATTTCATCGATCGGCAGTGCGCCGCGACAGAAGCAATCACCACATGGACAATCGTCAGGGGCATTCGGATTCGGCTGCTGAGAATTATCTGTCGGTTGTTGAGACTGACTTCCACAACATTCCGAAAAACAACAACTCGATTCCGCTACGCCATTCGCAAAACAATCGCCAACAAAGCATTGAAACGGGCATTGCACAACCAATGCCGAAAGCAAAACCGATAGGTAGCCGTTTCTTACCACAGAGCTTCATCCTCGGAAAACACAACCTCTTATGTAGGCTAGGCTCCGTCGGTGCCGTCGTCAAGTTCCGAATCCAAGAACAAAATCGGTATAATATCGCCATCGCACCGTTATTTACGTTTCTCGCTGGAAACCATCAACTTGGCCAGTGTCGTTGCGAGGTTATCCAGGTGTCGTTCCTCCGTTTTTCCCAGCGGTTTACTTGCCGAATTCTGTGGCCTGCTTTTCTAGAGTCAGGGGAATGTTGCGACCGCCCTGACTCCAGGTCCCTTCAGCCGTATTGCCTTGGTCGTTGAGCGTTCCGCGATACGTCAAATTGATTTCCGCGACGTCGAATTTTAGCTGGTCTCCATCGATCGACCACGTTGCGTCAAATCCGGTTCGGCCTTCGGTGACGCTGTCAAAATAGGCTGCGGTCGCGCCAGACTCCAACGTAACGATCCGAAACTGCATCACGGGTTTCAGCTGACCCATCTCCAGCTCGCCGATCCACGCTTCTTTGAGTTTTTCCTTGGACTTTTTCTCTAGCTTGGCAGGTTCTGAGTCTGACTTGGAAAGAGTCAGCGGCAGCTTCATTCCGCTTTGACTGAACGTGCCCTCGGCGACCGTGCCTTCTTTCCCAAATTTGCCGCTGAATTTCGCACCAATTTTTGGGATTGAAAAGCTCAACATGTCAGCATCCATTTTGATTTGGGTCGTTTTCAGCTTCGCGTTGTTCTGGTCGAGACTGGTTAGTTCACCGGTCAGCTTGCCCGCGTGTTCTGTGATGACGATCTCAAGACGCAGCTTCGTTCCTTGGGCATCAAGCGTACCTTTCCAGGCCGTCGTGGTGAAATCGGTGGTCGCTTCGGATTCGGTTGTTGTTTCGGTTTCTTGATTGGCCGTCTTCCTGGACAACTCTCTCGCGCGGGCCGTTCCCTTTCTTGGTACTTCGTAAACTTGGCCAGCCTTATGTAGCTTTAGCCCCACGACTGCATTTTTGTCGTTACGATCAAAAGTCGCCTTCACCTGATCGGGCACGATGGCGAATGCCCAATAGCCTTGGTCATCGGGTTCCATCAATTCGAACGCCATTTGGCTGGGCACATCCAATATGAGTTTCCCGTTTCGAACGGTGACAGTGAACTCTTCGCCGTCGAAATTGTCATAGTTCGCAATGAAGGTTCCGAGGTACGGTCGCAGTCTTTCGGGTGCCTCCTCTTCAACCAGAGCCTCGTCCGGGTGGATGATCAAGCGATCAATCGGGCGTTCAATTCTCAGCGCGGTCGGTCCGCCTCGCGACTGGGTGAAATACAGAATTATCAAATCGCGTTCAGGCCAGGCCCAGGCGTTAGTCCCGTCCGAGCCGCTATGGCCGATGATGACGGGCTTCCGTTTTTCCTTTCCAATGAGGTGATGCGTCACCATCATTTGCCCGTAGTGAGCTTCCAGGTTGCGAAATCCAGTTGGATAGGCAGTGTCCGAGCCCAACATCTTCATAGGTGAAACGGGCTCCAGCATTCGATTAACGGCGGCTTCTGAAAGCAATTGACGATCGCCAACGCGGCCACCATTCATCATCATCTTCAGAAACTTGGCGTAATCCGTCGTCGTGGAATAGACCGTCTGTGAGCCCCAGGCAAAAGGATAAAGGGGTTTCTCCCCAGGTTTCCAAAACCGAAACCACCCCTTCGATCCCTTGACATACAAACTGGCGATTTGGGAAAACCTTTTGTCGGACGCATCAATCCCGTGGAAAGTGCTCGACATGCCGAGTGGATCAAAGATTTCGCGTTTGATGAATTCGTGCAGTGGCTCACCCGAGACTTTTTCGACCAGGCGACCGACAACATCGGTGCCGATGTCGCTGTACCAAAACTTACTATCGGGTTCAAACTGGGGACCTTTTTCACCGGCGGCTGCGACTTGTTTGGCCAGGCTGGGATATTGATACGGCGCCAGAAGGTTGGTCAGGGGCAGCCCCGATCGATGGGTCAACACCTGGCGAACCGTAATTGACTTTGAATCGTCGTTGTCAAAACTCTCAAGGTACTTGGCGACAGGATCGTCCAGATTCAACAATTCACGATCAATCAGAATCTGTGCCGCCGCTGACGTGATCGGTTTGGTCATCGAGCGAATGTTGCAAATCGTGTCGTTTTCCCACTGCCGCTTTGCTTCGCGATCCGAAAACCCGAACGATTCATGGTATGAAGTTTGGCCCATTTGAATGACCAGCAGCTCTGCGCCGACGGCACGGTTTGTGGCAATGTATTGCTCAACGACCTTGCCCAATTCCTGCAAAGAAGTGCTGGTTGCGGCTTGACTGATCGATGGAGCGGCGGCTCTTGAATCGGATTTGGAAAGAGTCAGCGGCATCTGCCCGCCGCGCTGACTAAACGTTCCTTCGGCGACTGCTCCGTTGTCCGCGAACTTTCCGCTAAAGCTGGCGTCAGCTAATGGAACCGAGAAGCTCAGTGTCTCACCGTCCATTTTGATTTCGGTCATCTTCAGCTTCGTGTTATTCTGATCTAGGCTACGCAATTCGCCTGTTAATTCGTCCCCGTTTTCGGAAATGACAATTTCCAGACGCAGTTCGGTTTCACCCGTGTCGAGTGTTCCCTTCCAAGTCGTCGCTTGGGACTCCTGACCGACAACACACGGCAAGCCGATGGTGGCCGCCAAACAAAGCGACAGTAGAAATTTTCGGATCATTGTTTTTCTCTGTAAAAAAATGCTGAGAGCGTTCTGTTCGACTCGGAGCTGAATTCAGCGGACAGTAAGTGGTACCGGCGTTTATTCGATACACAACTCCCGATCTTGAACATTATCGCAAAATAGTTGTCATTTACAACCATTTAGTAAACAATCGCATTAACGCCAGTTTCCCGAATCAAGAAAGAATTAACCAAATCCGACTCCCCCAATTCGTTTGATCCCTGGACATCGCATAAAAGTATATCAGGATAGGGCATAGATGCTTTTTCAAACGCCCCTCGCCGATCGTATTGAATTCTACTGTTCCTAAAACAAGTCTGTTGAAGAACTCGGGTAAATTCGACGGCTATATCCAGGTCACCGGTTGATGGGCTCTAACAAAGCGTCCCAATCCATGAACATGGAGACACGTCACGGCAAGCGTGACAAAAAGAAAATGCACAAAAAAACGGAAGTTGAAAACGAAAAAATCGACCTCGGCTTGCTTCGTAGCAGGACTGAGAGGAGATCGGTTCATTTGCGAAAATCGACCCGCGCAGAATAAGCCGCGCAGGGTATTTCGTGGTTAGTCACATCAATTCCGTATTCCGCATTTGGTAAAGGCCGCTAAACCACATCCGGCTACTGCGAAACAGAGACAACCTCCGGATTTTCGATCCGGGCGAAATCCTCGTACTTCATCCGAATGGACTCTGAATGCACACAGCCTTCAAACACGATTTCTTCGTCCTGGGTAAGCGACTTGTCCACCACTGTCTTCATGTTGTATTGCGAACCGAAAGGTGGCAATGCTCCAACGTCACAGTCGGGACATTTCTGTGATATCTCTTTCTCGTTCGCCAGTTCTATTTTCCTATCCCCAAAAACTTTTTGTGCTTCGTCGAAATCGATGTGGCGGCTCGCAGGCAGCACGACAACAACGAACTCACTCGGTTCACCTACTCGAATCAAGACGGTCTTGGCGACTTGATGACCTGACACATGCACAGCCTGAGCCATACGCTGGGCTTCGTACGTCTCGCGATGTTGCAAAACGTCGAAAGAAACGTTGTTGCGACCCAGATACTCTTGGATATTCATGATTAACTCCTCATCGAATTTGCCAATGAAAGTGACTATTTTTACATCTGTTTGACGCCGCAAATGTCGCACCAAACTCTGGTAAACGCCAGTTTTCGAGACATTACCGCACATCCTGCCGTTCAAAACGACGACCCACCTGTGCGTAGACGCACACTGTCACCGGCGAGCAAATGGTGATCAAAGTTGGGGCCGGTCTGATCCAACCATAGAAGTGGACGAGGTTACGAGTCCGCCTTGGGTAAAGAAAAGCGGGGGGGACTCGTTACCTCGTCCACTACATTTAACCCGAGTATCGAACTGTGACGGACCACTAAATTTAGACTAGAGGGAAAGTAGCCCGAATACGCACACCTGTCTTGTGCCACCCCAGGAGTTACTGCCGCTTATTCGAAACGTTGTTGTCGGTCTTGAGGCCTTGCGTCAAAATAGTTGTCATTTACAACAATTTAGTATACAATCGCACTATGACTAGCCCGAAATCAAGACTTGGATGGACCATTCGCCAGATTCGACAACATTCCCGTCAACTCGTTCGTGAACTGGACATTGTAAAGGGTGTGTATCTGGGCACGGGATATACGTTCTCACAATGCCATGTGCTGTTTGAGTTGTCGCTTCATAAATCGCTGACGTTGATGGAGCTGGCGGAAAAGCTGCTGATTGACAAATCGAATACCAGCCGAACGGTCAAGAAGCTCGTGGAGCTGGGTTTGGTCAAATCGGAAAAAGTCTCATCCGACAATCGGCAGAAGCTGTTTAGTCTGACTTCCAAAGGTGAGAAGGCACTTTGTGCCACGACCGACTTGGCCGACCAACAGGTTGAGCAGGCACTCGAAAATTTGAGTGAGGAGCAACAAGAGCTGGTAATTCAAGGGCTCCAACTCTATTCGGGCGCGCTTCGAAAGAGCCGGTTGCAGTCAAACTACACGATTCGTTTGATTCAAAAACAAGACAACACTCAGGTAGCTCGGGTAATTCGCGAAGTCATGACCGAGTTTGGGGCGGTTGGCGATGGCTATTCAATCGACGATCCGGAAGTGGACGACATGTATGGCAGCTACCGAAACAAACGCTCGTGTTATTACGTGATCACGCTCGATAACCAAGTAGTCGGGTGCGGTGGCATCGCTCCTTTGAAGGGCGGCGGCAAGCTCACCTGTGAACTGCAAAAAATGTTTTTTCTTCCCGCGACACGTGGGATTGGACTTGGCCGACGGCTGCTGGTGCTGTTAATGGACGAGGCCAGAAAACGAGGTTACAAAAAGTGTTACCTCGAAACGCTGGATCGCATGTGGGGAGCCAATGAGCTATATCGCAAGAACGGGTTTGAATTACTTGAAAAACCGCTCGGGAAGACTGGCCATTGCCGTTGCGATCGCTGGTATTTGCTGAATTTGTAAAACTTTGTGCAGCGGATCCGATTGAACAAATTCGCGGCAAACGAGGTAACAGATGCCCGCGTTTCATTTTCGAACATCACATAAGCGGACAGCGAGGGAATTGAAAGATAACTGTCTTTTTTCTCACCCTCAGCCAGGGCCAGAGCTTCGTCGGACAGTCCCTGTTCCGATGGAAAGGCAGCCATTCTCGATGCTTCTTATCGCGTCGTTTTCTTTTGCGAGACTTACCCATCGCAATCCGATATTCGGGACTAACAATTCGTTCTGTGAATCGAAGCGGTCTTCGGTCGACATTTTGTCCCAAGCGTTCAAGCCATAGTTTGGCAGAGCGATGACTTTTTCAGCCTCGTAACGGCAGTGAAGTTTATCGGTTCGCTTGATTTGCAGTCAGGAAACTCAAAACTGTTTCGACGCGAGCGATAGACTATAATTCTTACATTCAGTCATTCGGAATTAAGATTCCGACGTCATAGCTATCGAGCGAAGATTCATGCTTTCGAACTGGTATCCGGCCCCAAACGTTTTGACAGGCATTCTCGCCGGCATCTGGTCAGTGCATTCACCCGCCGACCGCGACTTATTGGCGCGCGTGTTGCCAGATGGAACGACGTATCTTGTTTTTCAGCGTGATGGAACGGTGCTTCGCTCGTCTGATGATCATGGCAGACCCTGGTTAGCAGCTTGTGTTTCGGGACCGCGAACCGAGGCATTCGATATTCAACTTAGTTCTGCTGGGAGAATCTTAATCGTTCAGCTTGGCTCAGCCGGCGCGTCCCAAGCACTGGGCGTCCCGATGTCGGAGCTCACGGACAACCTCGAGGATTTGAGTTCCGTAATTGAATTGGATCATAGATTTCAACACCTCAATGAACTTATTTGTGGCGAAGCGGATGATGAATCTTGCGTTCGGGTGATCGAGGAATGGCTGCTGCCGCGAGCACAATTCAATTCGAACGTCTGTATGGCAACCAAGTCCGTGGTTGATCTTGTTAAAAACAGTTGCGGAAAGGTTCGCGTTGAGGATTTGGCACGGCAGGTCGACCTGTCGCGACGCCACCTGGGACGGGTTGTTCGACAGCGCGTTGGTTTTTCGCCAAAACTATTCGCGAGAATCATTCGTTTTGATCACGCCGTGCAGCTCGGACGAGTGCGTCCCGTGTTGCCATTAAGTCAGATTGCGCTGGCCGCTGGCTACGCCGACCAAGCCCATATGACACGTGAATTTGCCGACTTGGGCGGTATCCGACCGAGCGACCTTCGTGGAGAAGCTGGTGCGATGATCTGGTGAGATGTCCCATTTCTTCAATACGCCATCGACTTCGCAAGATAGAGTAAGCTTATACGACGAGCGTTGGAAATCAACATCGGCGTTTACCATTGCTTTACTATCGAACGTGAACGTTTTCAACCTGATGACTGTCGTGGAACAACAAGATCCAGTTTCCAATCTAAAAAGCCTTCCGCCAGCAAGTAAACCAAACCGCAAGCTCCGGATGTGGCTGGCGTTCGCAATCGTTGTACTTCAACTCGGCATCATGTACGGCCCAGGAACCTTTGCTCAAATCACAACGGCACCGGCGGGCAATGAGAACAATGGATTGGTCGAGAGTTCGATCGTTGACAACCCGCAAGTCGTGTTGAACAGCAAACTTCTGGGGCCATTAGTTGGAACTCTGTTGCTGTTGATTTGGTGGGTCGTTTTCAGCGGAGCCAGTTGGAAATCTCGTCTGATTGGTCCTGTCTTGATCACGGGAATCGGTTGGGTTACCTGGCAATTGATGCATTCGACCATGTTGTTTGCGTTTGTTATGTTTATCGTCCCCTCTGCGACTACGGCATGTGTTTTAACGTTGTTTTTTTGTCGAAACGTTCGTTACCCACGCCGCTGCGTGATCGCGCTCGGTGTGCTGAGCCTGGTCTGTGGAATATGGACGATGATACGCATGGACGGCGTCGACGGAGATCTCAATGCGGAATTCAATTGGCGATGGGCACGCACGGCGGAGCAGAAATTTTTGTCGACCCAGGCAAAGCTACCCCTTGTCGAAAGCAATACTGTAGCGAAGGCAACACTTGATATTCAACCGTCCGACTGGCCGGAATTCCGTGGAAGCCGTCGAGATGGAATCATTCGCAATACGCGTATCAAAACCGATTGGTCTGGGGGATTACCTGAACTCTGGCGGCGACGGATTGGACCCGGCTGGTCATCGTTTTCCGTTGTGGGCGACACTATTTTTACTCAGGAACAACGAGGTGAGTTCGAGGTGGTTGCGGCTTATGATTCGCAAACAGGCGCAGAGATTTGGGTGCAGAAGAACAAGACTCGCTTCAAGGAATCTATCAGCGGCGTCGGGCCTCGCGCGACCCCGACATTTGCCGATGGCTGCCTCTTTTCCACAGGAGCCAACGGTGCCGTCCATTGTCTTGACCCAACCAGTGGCGACGTAATCTGGTGTCGCGACATGATCAAAGACACTGCTGCTCCGGTGCCAATGTGGGGGTTTTCAAGTTCGCCGCTGGTTTACGAAGGAGTGGTCGTTGTCTTTGCTGGCGGAAGCGGTGCCAAAAGCCTGATCGCTTACGATGCCCTAACTGGAGAAATCCGCTGGACGGCCGGCAAAGGATACATGTCTTACAGTTCCGTTCATTTGGCCAATCTTCACGGAGTCCCTCAGATTTTGTTGATGACTGAGGTCGGATTGGCCTCGTTTAAACCCGACTCGGGCGAGCAACTATGGCTACATGCCTGGCCACTTGGGGGCGGATCAGCTCGGATCATTCAGCCAGCCATCTTTGGCAATGACATCTTGATTGGCACGGGATACGGCTTGGGCACGCGTCGCATTTCCGTTGAATTCAATGATGGTCAGTGGTCGCCTAAAGAGATTTGGACCAGCCATGCGCTCAAACCATACTTCAACGATTTCGTGATTGAAGGCAATTTTGTATTCGGTTTTGACAAAAACATTTTTACTTGTATCGATCTCGAAACGGGTAAGCGGATGTGGAAGCGTGGCAGATACGGGCACGGGCAAGTTTTGTTGGTTGCTGACCAGAAACTGCTAATTGTGCTAGCGGAAAAGGGTGATCTTGTCCTGTTGGAGGCCAACTCAAAGCGGCACACCGAACTGCATCGGTTTAAAGCGGTGCAAGGAAAATCGTGGAATCATCCAGTTATCGCCAACGGAAAGTTATTCGTTCGAAACGGCATCGAAGCCGTATGTTTCGATCTAAGCCCACAGTCTGTCGAAGAATGAACGTCCGACCGCAGTTGATCAAGAAAACTATTTAGGACTCAAAAATGTCAAAGTCTTCCTTGTTCTTCGTTTGCGTTGGGTTGGTATCCGTCGGTGCCTCGATGGCGTTTGGCCAAGAATCCGACGCGCCAGCGCAGCCCTCGCAGATTCGCGCTTCACCAGCTGCTCAGGATTCGGCGAGCAAGTCGCAGCCTCAG
>JAHEJI010000028.1:0-12905 GCA_024638965.1 Planctomycetaceae bacterium | reverse complement strand
ATCAGCCGTTCAGGACGCCGCGAAAAATTCGGAACCCCCGAAAGCGATCGAACTAATCCTCAAATCCTATGTTGCAGACTTTCGTACCGATCGTTTTGCTTCTGAAAAACGGCTGTTTGGAATCGAGGTGCCTGGCCACGGACAATGGTATGTGCGCGTGACTGGGAAAAAAACTGACGACCACTGGGTTGTCGAATTGGCCGACGGATTGCCACCCGAGCCCACGTTTGGGTACAAGATTGAGGCCAAGACATTGCGTGCAATCGATCTTGCAAGAATTAACGCATTGACGGCCCAGGGCAAGGCTTTCGCGGGCGACTATACCCCAATGAGCATCACTCAGATGGATGGATACGAACCAACCTTGCAACAACATGCGCAGATCAACCCGTTCTCCTTTCACTTTTGGACTCGAGGCGATCCAGAGATCATTCCATTTGGCGAAGGGATGACGCGCCGCGCTCACGGTTCGAATTTTGTTGTCTTCTATTATGAACCGGGGCTGAGAACCGCTTGGTATCGAGTCGAACCTGGCGAACGCGTACACGATGGGCCAAGGGAACAGGCGATGCCTTTCCCAATCCTGGCGATCGGCACGAGAGGAACTGCGGAAGGTGAAGTCGATGGAAAACGAATCTCATTGCCTGCCGGAAATGCGGTGTTTATCCCGGCCAACGTAAACCACCACTGGTGGAACGAGACCGACAAACCGGCCGAAGCAATCTTGATCATGTTTGGTAGAGGCGCGTAACGAACACTATCCAACTCTTTTATGCTTCGAAATTAAGTCGGACGTCCTCGAATCTTCGCGGCTTCCGACGACACAAAGCCTGTTTGGCGCTGACTTAACCGCTTAACATCGTTTTCACTCGGCTTCGGCGTTTTGCTGCTCCGCTGCGATCACTTCCGAAGCCAAATTGAAAAAGTAGTTGCCGAAATACCAGTCATTAAGACCTCCGTGGCCGAATCCATTGCGGACGATCACCAACCGGGCTTTCGGGCTGATGTAGATGAACTGGCCGAAGTGCCCGTTGGCGTAATAGTCGTATCGCCCCTCCCGTTCGATTCCCCACCAGTAAAACCCGTAACGAAGGCTACGGATATGATCCGCGAGATCGTTAGCGCCTTTGCTTTCGGCCCGATCTGCGCTGGCGGCGTATTTTTCCTTTACCAGCTTTCCTGAAGGACGATCGAGGATTGATTGCTGCAACCAGGATTGAGCGACAGTCGTTTGGTTGGTGTCGATCAATAATGCACCCAATCTCGCAAAGTCAATTGCGGTCGCGTGCAGGCCCGCAGCAGGCAGTTCAAACCCGTGGCGGCGGCTATCGAGGCTCCACTTTGCTGGAAACTGCATGCCCACGGGCTGCCAGATCTTCTCACTAAGGTACTTCGAGATGCTCTTGCCGGTCACGTTTTCCAGGAGCATGCCGATCAGGACGGGGTTAAAGTCGTGATATTCAAACCGTTCGCCCGGTGGGTGATCCAGCGTGAACGATCGGGACAATCGCCGAAGATTCGGATCGTAGTAGCCGCAGACTTCATCCGACCAGGGAGCGGGGACAGCATCAAAAAGTTTCTCGTCGGTGTCGCTAATACCGGACGTCATCGTCAACAAGTGACGAATCGAGACGGTTTCAAAATCAGGTTGTAAACCATCGACATAATCGGTAATCGGATCGTCAACCGACTTGATCAAGCCTTCATCCATTGCGATCCCAACCAATAGCGAAACCACTGACTTGGTGCAGGAGACTGAAGATTGCAGCGAGTCCCGCCGATTGCCTAGAAAATATTTTTCCAGCAAAACTTCATTGTTTTGGACGATGATCAGGGCCGTCGACTCGTGGCTGGCCGCAAATTCTTCGAGAGTTTCATTCTGAACGCGAAAATCAGAGATGACTCGCCTGACGACGCTTGAGGCCCGGCCGGTTGCGAACTCACGTACGCCTTTCGGATTATTGTTGACCGTGCGAAAAGCGAAGCGGTCGATATCGCCCAAGTCTATATCTTGCCAATAAAGCCACCGGCCATATCGCGTTGAGGTATTGAAGACAGAGAAAAAACCGATGGCCAGAACTACCATAAAAACGGCCAACGCAATCTTTCTTTTCCTCCATCTTTTTTTGGTGGGCACGTCCGTACTCCAATTTATGTTTCGCTGTGATTTACCTGGTCAGGCGGCTCAATCGTTGAACTGTAATTTCTATAAACGGCAAATTTTTCATCTGAAGAAGCAAGATCAGAGGACGATCTGCATCCGGAATGTTTCCTGATCAATTCGACGTTTGACGAGTGGCCGTGAAACGTGCTGCCTTCCCCTGGATGATCAGTGATTGCCCTTCAGGGTCGCCCAGCACGAACCGCGGACCCGATTGCAACTTCAAGTTCCAGGCCACTAGCTCCGTTTTTGAAACGGGAACCAGTCGCGCTTCGAACTTGCCCGGCAAGTTGATTAGATCGAACCAGTATCGCCCGTCGGCGTTGGCAAGCGCACGCACCAAGCGAGTTCCTTTCTCAAATTCGAGAATCAAGTGCGTCTGAATTTCCGGAACGCCTTGGTACTCGGTCTCCAGCCGATGTATGGCTCGAACCGATTTCAGCGATCCGTTTCTAGCCCGATAACGCCGCCAACGTTGTTCCCATTTTTTCCTGGCGCTTTCAAAAGAAGCTTCCTTCAATAACACGGTTTGCAGCGGCGCATAGTCTCCCCTTTCAAAGCCAAACATGACCTCCGAAATTTTCGGATCCAGAACATGGGCGTCGCGTTCGCTTTTTGCATCGGGATACACAAGCGCCTGGGCGGCTTTGCGGCCGAAAGCCGTCACCGACAATCCGGTTTCGTCGCGTCGAATCTGAAATTCTCCACCATCGTCGAGTTGGAACCTTCCTTCAAACGGCTGCAGTTCGTCTGCGGAAATCGAGGCAGCAGCTGGCGGCAGATTAACCTTTCCACCAAAGATTAGCCGCTCCACGATCACCGATAGATACGTTCGATTCAGCGTGTCGTTCATCGTCGTATTGCCGAACACAATGATGACCGTGTCCTCGGCAGGGTAGCGATACAGCATCGCAAACAGGTGAACCGCCGTGTCATAGCCGCCATGGTATTGTACGGGTGTCTCGCGACTGGTGTTTCCGATAAACCATCCATTGGCGTAGTTGCCGACGAGCGGCCGAAACAATTTTTGCTTGACATCTGCCGGCAGAACTTTGTCGCCCTGCAACGCCAGATGCCAGCGGTAGAAGTCACCCACCGTCGATCGAAACGAGAGGAATGCATCCGGGCGTTTCGGCTCAAGCTTTAAAAGCGCCTGCTGACTCCGAGTTGTGCGATACTTAGCCCGCTGATCATTGGCAAACGAAACCAGATGTTGCCCGCTCGATTTCATACCCGCTGGCTGAAACAGATGCTCGGACAGGAATGCCTCGTATTCCATTCCGGATACACGCTCGATGATGAACTCCAGCAGATAATAGCCGGAGTTGGAATAAACTCGCTTCGTCCCAACCGGCGCAGCCAGCTTTGTATCAAGCACCTTGGCGACGAACGCGGGAAACGTGAGTTTTGAATATGAATCGCGATAAGTGTTGGGCAGACCGGAGCGATGGTTAAGCAAGTGGGCAATCGTGATCTCGGCCTTGTCGCTCGGTACACCGTCAATATGTGCTGAGATCAGGTCGGAGGTCTTTAACTTTCCTTGCCGTTCCAAAACCAAAATCGCGGCCGCCGTGAACTGTTTGTCCAACGAGGCAATACCGAACGCAGTTGATGGCGTGTTGTGCACGCCTCGCTGACGATCGGCAAAGCCATATCCTTTTCTAAGGACAACTCCATCCGCGGTCGCCACCAGCACCGACCCCTGAAATCCAAATGCCTCAAACCGGTTAAAAAATTCATCCACCCGCTCGCCGACCCCCGGCTCGATCGCCTCGGTATCGTCCGCCAACGAGCTGCCCGAAGCCGCGAGGACCGCAATCAGGCAATACACACCGAGTCGCCACAACTTCACCAACATCGGCTTCTCTCCGGAAACTGAAACTTCTCGTGCTATCGTTCTCGTTTGGTTCGCTCTTGGGCCAACAATCTTGGTCAAATTGTTGAAATAGAATTCAGGTAAAAAAGCAGGTTACTCGATCCAGTTCTTCGGAAGCTCAATTTCCGAAATCCAATGACTTCCTTTATCATTGCCCCCAAACGAAAGCCTGTCCCGGGTCCATTCCACGACCTCGATACGGGTTCTCCCTTGAATGGCCGGACCCATTGGTTTTCCCGTTTTGGCTTCCCAAAGATTGATTGTACCCGCTTCACTGAGTGTCGCGAGCCAACGACCGTTTTTTGAAAAGCGACAAATCGAAACAGGTCCGATCACGGGTAGTTTTGCAATCTCATTTCCCTCGATTGACCAAACAATCGTCGTTCCGTTATCGCTGCATGAGACCCAACGGTCACCGCTGGGGCTGATGGCCATATGTTCAATGGTTCCTGACTGGTGATCGACTTCTTTGGTTCGATTCCAGTTGTCCGCTTCACCTTCGTAGACATAAGTCGAAATTGAGTCCCCATTGGCTACGATCGAAATGTTGTTTCGGGAAACCAATTGATCAGGAATGCTTGCATGATCAAATTCGCCAATTTTTTCGCCGGATTGGTTCCAGATTCGCAGCTTGCCGTCCCAGCAGATGGACCCAAACTGTCCGTTGGACAAAAAACGGGCATCGATCGACCAGTTGGGCAATTGGTATTCATGCAAGACTTGCCCTGTGGCGACATCGCCGACAATAATCTTTCCGTCAAAGCCACCCGTAATCCATTTTGTTCCGTCTTCATTCAGGTCGACGTGCGCTGGATAGTTTTTGGTTACAACCGAATCTCCAATTTGCTGTATTCCGTCTCGCTCGAACACGCTAAGCAGACAAGATAAATTATTCTCGGGTTGAAGCAAGGCTATGCGTTTGGAATCACCGCTTGACGCGAATTTGATCGTGTTTGACGGGATAACAATTGAACGGTCAAACGGCCTACTGTTACTCGTTTGTAGTTCTTTTAGCAGTTGTTGACCGGCATCACTTGAACGTGCCATAACGTCAATCAGAATCTGATCATCGTTTTCATCAGGCGTGGCCTCGGCAAAGATCTTAAGCAACGAACCAGTTCCAAGAGTACGGGGCTTTAGATGAGCGGGAATTTCCCAGACTTGATGACGAGATCCTGATTTCTCGCGCGTGCGGACTCGAATGTTCTGGCGTGCCGTCCAGGCAACGCTCGTCACTCGAGATTCGATGGGTAGGAGTGGCGTTAGTGGTTGGTTATCCGCAATTCGCCAGACGCGTACGCTGTCGCCTGCGCCGACCACCAATTGGAGCTGTTCATTAAATCGAAGTGATCCAATTGAATAGTCGTGCCACATCACAACGCCTTGTCGAAAAGCAAAATCACCTGAATCATTCGGCATTTTCCAGACGTAGACTCCGCCTCGGTCGTCGCCGACGGCCAGGTATTGACCTTCCAACGAAAAACATGCCACCGTGGGATTGCCAGCAACGTTGTTGCGTAGCTCAAATTCCTTTCCGGTTTCAAATTCCCAGATGCGAATGCCATCTTCGGCCGTTCCTGCCGCAATCCAACGACCATCTGGACTGATCGCAAACGCGTCGGCTCGCCATGTCGAAATCTCGATCGGCGCTTTCCAGATCGGTTTCAGATCAGGCAGAGAATAAGCCACTATTCGACCGGGATTGAGCACGGCTGCCATTACCGTTTTGTTTTTATTCGTCCGCGCTGAAAAGACCCAAGATCTGTTGTCATTTACAACTCCATAATCTAGGGATCGAACCAGTTTGGCTTGTTTGACGTTCCAAATTTTGGCGTTTCCGCCCCATCCGGTCGTGAACAACGAGCGATTGTTTGGCAAGAACCAAAGGTCACTTATTCTCCAGTCCAATCCGTCGACAATTGAGCTCAGCCGTTGATTTGTGACATCATAGATTTTAAGTTCCGGGTTTTGGTTGGTTCGATCGCATATCACGATGGCGTACCAGTTGCCGTCCTCGCTAATCGCTGCGCTTTCAATGCGACGATCGGTTTCAAACAACTTTGTTTTTGTCGCGGATTCATTGAGGACAAAACATGTCGAACCGGAGCTGTCTTCTACGGATATCAGTTCCGTTCCTGAAATATGGCGAGCCAGCAGGTAGCCTTCACGTCTTTTGTCTTCGATAAGTTGTGGCGACCAAGCGTCAATCGCCGTGAGTCTCAGCTGTTGGCGAAGATAATCCTCTTTATGACTTGTGAGTTGAGCTGCCTGTTCAAAGTCCGTTCTGGCTCGCATTGAATCCTGCCGAAACAACTTTTCGACGCCGGCCGAGTCGAGCAGTTGGGACGAACGTTGCCGTATGGTTTCGGCGTCACGTGACGAACGGTACGCATTATAGATTGCGAAATTGAAAATCACTGCCAACAGACTTCCAGCGACCAGCGCAAGCGCTGAAACCCAATTGCGGTTGCGTTTGACCCAGCGATTCACTTTGAGCCCGACCGTTGCCCTTTTTGCATGAACGGGCATGACTTTCAGGAACCTGTCGAGATCAAGAGCAAATTCAACCGCTGTTTCATATCGTTGCTCTGGTTCAGGGGCAATTGCCTTGAGGACAATCGTTTCCAAATCGGGGTCGATCCGTGGGTTCAAGTGACGCGGCTTGGCAATTCGACCTTCTGTGATTTGTTTCCATGCCGCTGCAAAACTGGTTTCGCTGATTGCTGGATGGCCGGTCAACATTTCATAAAGCGTAATTCCCAACGAATAGATGTCGCTACGGCCATCAACACTCTCCTGCCCAGCCGAGATCTGTTCGGGACTCATATATCGAAGCGTCCCTAGCAAGTCGTCGTCGGCCGTTAAGTCAGAACCGTCATTGATTCGAGCCAGACCAAAATCCGACAAATAAGGGTTGCCTTTGCGATCTATGAGAATGTTGGCAGGCTTCACATCTCGATGCACAACCAGTTGATCGTGAGAGTGAGTAAGCGCTTCAGCAACCGCCTTGCCCGATTTCGCCACCCATTGTTGATATTTGAGTGACGGCGGATCCAATATGGGTCCGAATTGCTGCCGATCCAGTTCATGATTTGTCTCGCCGCCCAATAGCTTTTTCGAAAGATCAATCCCGTCGATCTCCCGCATACTGTAATACAGCCCACCCGAATATTCACCGAATTCGTATACCGGAACAATCGCGGGGTGCTCCAATTGAGCGGCTGCCTGAACCTCAATTCGAAATCGTTTCTTTGCCCGATCCGAGCCAACTTTATTTTCCGGCATGACCTTTAATGCCACATTTCTCTTCAGCTGCAAGTCGATCGCTCGGTAGACGACGCCCATCCCGCCGCGCCCTATGACACCACAAATCTTATATCCCTTAATCTGTGGATTCGCAGCGTCATGGTCAGGCTTGGCAGAATCTGACTCGCGATTGTGGTCCGCAGATTGATTGCCGATTTCCCACAAGCTTAATGCGATCTTTTCGAGATATCCGTTCGTTTCGTTATCCCGCTTCGCGTCGTTTTGAAGGCCTGAAATCCACTCTTCCAGTTGGTCGCATTGCTCCCGTTCAGGTGGCGACAATTGATCCAACGTTAGATCGTTTGAAATCAGCTCGTTCTTAGTGTCTTTTTGCTTGCTCATAGCGATCACACTTTCCGGTCAGCTGATTTCCATCCTCGTGATGCTGTCATCAGTTTTTCCATTCGTTTCAACGCGCGAAACTGTAAAACTTTTGCATTTGGAATAGTGATTCCGATTGCCGCCGCCGTTTCTGCAATGGTTAATGATTCGAAAAATCGAAGAACTATCACTTCGCGATAATTCTCTGGAAGCTCTTGCAAAACCTGGTTCAAATCTTCGGATCGTTGGCGATCCGCGACAACTTGAGATGGCGACTTTCCTTGCGATACCCATCGTTCCAATAAATCAAGACTGGATTGATTAAGCCAATCCTGTTTGGAAACGTCTTGGCTTGCTGCCCGTTTGGCGGCGCGCAAATGGTACCGATTGGCCTCAATCAGTCGTTCAATCGCCAGTCCGCGAAGCCAAACGAAAACCGGAACACTGCGACTGTTTTTGAATTCATCGAATCGCTTTGCTGCCGTGACTAGAGTCTCTTGTACGACGTCATCTGCATCCAGGCGTCGAGCCAATTGATCCGACATGCGAACTTTCACCAACCGAATCAGTCGCGGTCGGGCGATCATTAGCAGGGTCTCCAAATACTCACCTTTTGCAGCTGCTTTGTCGCAAAGTCGTTCCAGTTGGTTTGCCGTCACGTTGACCGACTGCGAAGCGGCACCCTGCTCTGAATCGGACCGAAAATCAGAAACAGGTACTGGCCTTCGTGGATCGGGTTTCCTGGCTATGGTTGAGTCCTCACGATGCGCGCGAATGCTGCAAATAGCTATGAGTTTCCAATTTAGATTCCACCGACGAACTCATTTTTCTGAATTACTTGAGAAACAAAAAAGGTGATTCAAGCCGCGTATGACGAGTCGACCAGGTGCTGCCGCAGGAGTCGCCATCACCTGTTCACCGATCGGGCACACGGTCGGTCGTTCATATTCTGGCCCCGCTCGCAGCACGAAAACGTCCCCGTCACCACCAACAACGTAGATTTTACTATCTGAAACGATTGGCGACGCAACGATATCGCCGCTGCGGCCCGAGACAACACGTTTCTTGTATATCTTTTTCCCTGTGCCCGCCTCGAATGTGGTCAACACGCCGTTGCTTTGGAAGACATACAGGAGATCTCGATAGATGATCGGTGTGATACTGTATGCACCGCCAGTAGGAAGCCACCATTGCAAACCTGGTTGACCGGTCGGTTGAGCGTCTTTCGGAGGTGTCAGGTTACCTCGTTCTGATATGTCGATCGAGAAAATCGGTTTGACCGGCTGGTATCCGCCGGTAACGACCACATGATTGCCATTGGGAATCGGAGACGCCACGGTAATTTCCGAATTATCCTCGATTCGCCAAAGTTCTTTTCCGTGGGCGGCGTCATATCCGCAAATCGCTCGTGTGCCGTTGGCAATAATCTGAAATTCGTCGCCGATGTTCATTAGTAGCGGTGTACCCCAACTGCTGACTTCCTCTCTTTTTGTCCGCCAGATTTCTTCACCATCTTCAGAGTTCAGGACGGAAATGAAAGATCCCTCGAAAACATCGCATTGTAGATAGACACGTTTATCACGCAAAACCGGTGAACTGGCGAAACCCCATTCGTAACCAGGATCCATGAACCAACCAGCCGCTAGTTTGCCAAGGTCTTTCTCCCATTTGATTTCGCCGTCGTGCGTCAGGCAATAGATGCCTTGACCGGCAAGATTAACAATTACGTGTTCTCCATCGACGGACGGAGTGCAGTTAGCGTGCGAACTCATCACGTGACGTTTGGCCCTGGGTCGGCCTTGGTCAAGCTGCTTTTGCCATTTAATTTTTCCGCTGGATAAACTGACGCAATAAGCGATCCAGCGATACTCAATATCTTCCTGATGAGTATCAAAACCGCTGGCGACCCGAAGATCGTACTTGGGTTCCTTTGAAACCGGTTCCGCACTGGTCAAAAAAACGTTGTCGTCCCAAATGACTGGCGAACTGTGGCCGACACCTGGAATTCGTGTTTTCCAGGCAACGCCCTTATTAAGCGTCGCATCAAACGCGACGGGCAAATCAAGACCATCAGCGTTGCCAGTGCCGTCCGCACCTCGAAATCGAGTCCAACGAGCTTTGCTGGTGGACGATCCTGATGTGGTTGCATTTGTCGGGGCGTGGACTTTGACTTTTACGAACATTCTTCGGTCCGTTTTTTTCAAGTCTTCACCTTTGGAAGACCTGATGATTTGCAGTCGGCTGCCCATGGGTGAGGAAAACTTGATGCGCACGTCTGGATTTTCGATCATTTCAAACTCGTCGTTTGAAACACGTTTTAGTTCAGACGCCAGTTCAAACTCGTTTCCGAGATAGAGCGTACCGCGGCGAGCCCATACTCGCGTCGATTCCGATTCGTCCAATACTTGGTAAATTCCGTCGACGGCGATTTGATCGTCTCGAGAAAGTGGATTCGTTTCAACCTCCGCAGCGTAGGGCGAGGGTTCCGCCGTCGCACCTTTTCCAATCAAGAACTTCAATAGTTCCTCGTTTTCGTTTCCCTGAGCGATTCCAGCCAGTTGATTGAGTACACTTTCCTTGTAAACTTCAGGTCGTAGTTCGACCAACACCTTCACAACTTCGGTGTGATTCAGATTTGCGGGCCACATCGCCGTCCACGATCCACACGTTGCGCCTTTTTTCAGAAGCAAACGCGTAACCTCCACATGGTTTTTTCGAACTGCCATGATGAGTGGATTTAATCGGTAGAACGGTTCATTGGGAATTTCCAACTCGGCTCCCGCCTCGATCAATGTCCTCACGGCATTGGTGTGACCGCGGTCCGCCGCATAATAGAGCGCGGTTAGGCCGTAACGATTCTTGAAGTTGACGTCCACACCATCGTTCAGCAGCCGGTTTATCTTATCGGTATCACCTGCTCTGGCCGCGACATGAAGCTCTCCATCATGGGCACCGAGGTTTTCGGCTTTTTGCTCAACCGATTGACCCCACAAAAACGAACAAAAATAAGTCAGTACTAATGTCGAAAACAAAATCGCCCCGTTTTTCCTGAGAATCATATAATTGCCTTTCAGATCCAAATTCAGCCAGAGAATGTGCCTGAACTGAAATCCGTCAACTCTTCACGGGGGTTACATCAAAATTCGTGAATTACGACAAAAGCTCAAAAAAAGGTTGGATGTCGTGCGGCTGGCGATAGTTGCAAATGTCGATTCGAAACTCAAATTACAGCTTTGGGCTTGAGCGTTTTGAAGCCCGCAAATCCAATGACGAGCACAAATACGAGTCCACAAGCCATACCAAATGTGTCACCGATGAACGAGTAAAGTGTCGTTCTGTGAGAAACGGGAACATCAGTGACAAGCAACGCAGTCCGATTATCGGCGGCGACCATCGATGCAATCGTCCGCCCGGTTGAATCGGTAATCAATGTCGTTCCATCTTTCGTCGGTCGCACAAGCGCGAATCCCTGTTCGATTGCACGAAACCTCGCCATTTGGGCATGGATATCTCGAACTTCCAGCCAATCATTCGAAGGTGCAAAGAAAAGGTCGATTTTGGCCGCCCCCGCTTGCGAGATGACTTGCGGAAAATCCATGTCGAAACAAATCGCGGTTGAAAGTCGGCCAAATTCTGATTCGACCACCGGCAGAACGCCGTCACCTTTGGTATTCAACGAACCGGGCACCCGAGTTGCTTTGAGCGAGTCGATCACTGCATTCCCAGTTGGATCCACCAGCACAAACTTGTTAAAAGTTCCTTTTCCAGTTCCTGGCCTGAAAACGACCAAGCCCATCCCAACAAAAACGTGATTGGTCGTTGCAATTTCTTTGGCCCGGTCGATCCAGGAATTTTCTTCCTCCGTGGTCATGACTGCGTTAGCTTCCGGCCAGACAATAAAGTCCGGATTAGATGCAAGAGCATTTTCAACCAGCGAGAAATGCTCTTCCTTGGACTGTTCAATTCGTTCCTTGGCGCGCAAGGTTGATTTCTCGGGGACGTCGACTCCGCGAGTGTAAGCCCAGACATCGTTGACATAGTCATCATTGAATGTATTGGGTGCGACAATACATGCGACACGAACCATTTTTTCGTTCACACCTGTGCTCAATCGAAGAATGCCAAACGCAAACACTGCGATTGAAACCAATGCGAGTGTCGTTAAACCGCGAGGACTGAAGGCACCATCTTCAGTCCAGCGATTCCAAACCCAATTAATTATTGATGCCAGCCAGACCACCAAAAACGTGACTCCGGTCCAACCGGCCAACGAAGCAATTTGCACGAGCGTCGTGTCGCCGGCAAACGCATAGGCAATGCTTGCCCAGGTGCCGCCGGGGCTAAATCGTGCGGAGAAAAGATCAAACGCTGCCCAACCACAAGGGAGTATCAGCGTGGCAAGTAATGAGTCAAGCCGCAGGTTTGCCCAACGATCAGCCAAAAACAACAACCCAAAAACGAGAGAGATCCCGGTGAACATGCCGATTCGGGCAGCTGTTGGAAGCGGCACCATGCCAGCGTAAGCCCACTCCCAAACCAGCACGTTAGCGATTGTTACCAAGGGCACGGCGTATTTGGGATCGGCGAGACGAAAGAATCGAATCCAAAGGATGATCCCGATCAACAACACCAAACCGTTGGGACTGTGTCCTTGCCCAAAGGCCAGGGCCAGCGCCCCGAAAACGAGACAAACGGCAGCGCTTACAAGATTATTCATTTTACGCACTTGTTGCCTTTTTTTTAATTTTGGAATCTGCCGCAAAGCGCTGAACTTCTTCGATCGCCTCTCGACACCAGGCAAGTCGCGCTTTGTTGATGTGTTGGCCAGATGAAAGTGCCAACCGCCAATAAAGTCTGCGTTCGGGCGATGCCTCACGAGTTTCAATTTCATTGGCAAAATGGCTGTAAAGAGCATTCGTCTCCAGTTCCATTGCTTGCAGGCGCCGAATGTGTTGGAGCACATCTTCCGGTTCCATTGCCGAACCAAAAAACACCTTGAGCAGAAACTCATTTCGCCATTTGATCGGTTCGGCAGGGAGCCTTAACCATTCTCGAAACAACGTTTCACCTTTTTTAGTGATCCGATAGACCTTCCTTTCCGGACGCCCCTTCGTTTTCTTCACGCGACAGGTAACCAGCGATTCCTCGTTCAAGCGTTTCAGAGCCGGATAGATCTGGCCCAGACTTTCGCTCCAAAAGTTACTGATCTGCTCTTCAAAGTCTTTTTTCAAGTCGTAGCCG
>JAHEJI010000279.1 GCA_024638965.1 Planctomycetaceae bacterium | reverse complement strand
GGAAATGTCGTGAAACAGCTTTTGATATAGGAAACCATGCCGATATGAAAATCTCCCACAGCGGATTACGACAGGGTGCTGTAACGATTTGTTTGCTGGTCATGTTCCTCGGCACGCACGTCGCCGAGTCGCAAACGGTGCCACGATCGGAAAGCCCACCGAAGCAACAAGCAAAACCTTATCCCGGGTACACGATGTTTTCGATTGGCCAGACGGCTTATCTCTATGACATGAATAAGAAGCCGGTACATCAATGGAAAGTTGCTGCCGGGAGCATCCAGACAACTCCCTACTTGTTGCCCGATGGAAGTGTTTTGTTCCCTCTGAATCAGGGCGGATTCACGTTTCGTCCCGGGGGGGCTCACCCCAGCGGAACCTTTCAAAAAGTCAGTTGGGATGGTGAGTTATTATGGGATTTCCGTTTTTACGGAGAAAACTTCACGCCCAGTTACGACGTGGAACCGATGCCCAACGGCAATATCCTGGTTTGTGCCGGTTTCGAGAATAGAAGAATGCCTGGCAAGGTGTTTGAAATAAAACCTGTAGGGAAGACCGCTGGGGAAGTTGTTTGGCAGTGCGATGTGACGAAAAAACTCGGCGGCAGCGTCCGCGGTTACATTAATAGCGTCAGTTATAACTCGGCAACAGACCAGGTGCTGGTCAACATCCAGTCTCCCGGCCGGACCTTGGCAATTTTTGATCACAGTAACGCTGCCGCCGATCTGGTTTTTAAATGGGATCAAGGATTTTCTGGCAGAATTCATGCAGGCGTCTGGATTACAGACCACTACAGCGGAACGGATATCCGCATCCCGGAGGCAGATCAACAAACGATGCGTGTTGGAAATATCATTACCGTCAGTAACGACGATAATCAAGTAGTGGAAGTCGACCCGCGCACCAACAAGAAGGTCAAAACAATCAGCTATGAGTTCTCTGACCATCAAGGCGGTGTGCAACGATTACCCAACGGGAACACCCTGATTGTCAGCGGATATTCCAATACCATCAACGAACTGGATGAGCAGGGCAGGGTTGTCTGGTCCATGCAAACACCGGAGAGAATCTCCAGAGCTTATCGTTACGGGCTAGATTACCCTGGTGTCTCGGCTCTCAAAAAACGCTGAAGGGCGGTTGTCGTAACGGCAGCGTCCAGCCGTCGGCAGACGGATAGGCCCCCCTTAGCAAAAGGTCCAGCTGGGTATTTCAGGGGTCGTTAAATTGAAATCCGCATTCATGATGCTGACATTTTTTGTCCCTCGCCCAAATACTGGATAAACAAATGTCAGGCGATTTTGTGCGTGGCTGCCCCGCGCGCCGGGAGACGCACAACTGGGGCAGTCCCGGCGCGCCGGGACAGCCACGGCCCCCAATCCCGGTGACCGGTCTGGTCGTTACCCACAAAAAAACTCGGAAGGACCTTGGAAAAAGGAGGGGAGAAGTGGTTTGTATTTCATGTTTATTCCGAAGGCTTGGTCAATCAATATCTGGCCAATCTATTTGACGATGGCAGGACGATGGAGCTGCTACCGAATCGATTGAAAATGGAGCCCGATAGCCGAGGGTGTTCGGCACGATTTCTGCCTGGCTCTGAAGGAGCGACGGCAGGTAGCCTACGGTGTTAACCGTGGGTAACTGCAGGGCAAATGTAAAAAGCTCGCAAGGAGGAATACGAGCGCGACGCGCCAGCGAGTGAACCAAGAATGCTGGTCAACACACTCGCTCGCGCTTCGTGCTTGTATTGGCAAATGCATTAATACACAGACCCTAGCTCTGAAGGAGCGACAGCAGGTAGCCCACGGTGTAAACCGTGGGTAACTGCAGGGCAAATGTAAAAGCTCCGAAGGAGCGACAGCAATCCGCCCCGCACAATAGATGCTGTCGCCACCCCGCTGCGCGAAGCGCGAAGCTACCTGCTCTCGCCTCTTCGAGGCTTAGGTGAGTGAGATTCCAATATTGCACTGCTGTTACCGCTACGCGGCTGAAGTCGGGAGATTTCAATATTGTACTGAAGGAACGGTTGACTTGGCGTTCGCCGAACCACTATTGAACATCGGTTTTAACTTACGCCTGCGGCTATTTCGATAGGCTTAATTTATCAACAAGAGTAGTTCAGGCGGATCACGCCAGTTGCGCAGCGTCAACACAAGCACAAGTGCAATTTCAAAACAGCGGACTGATGCCCATCAACGCTGGGCGTTATTGTCGAACAGCAATCAATGCTTGGGCAGTTCTGAGTCGTGAACCAATAGTCGACAATTCAACAAGGGATTTTCACGCTGCGCCAGTGCCGACTTCAGCGCGTATTTCTTAGCGAAGCTTTCGTCGTTGCGGACAATCGCGATGGAGTCCGGTTCCAGGTCCAGCCAATTCGAGTTGTTAAGAATCTGTTCCACTCGCCCGCGGATGTTTTGAGTTTCTCCAGCGTAGAAGCCAACGTTGTCGGAACACAACAGGTATACACCCGGGAATTCATAACTCGAATCGAGGCATTTCTCGATGCCAATTCGCCGCAATTTTCTACTGCGGGAGAGCCAATGACTGAACTTCTTGGCACCTGTGCGCGCCGCGTTGGATCGCTTGCGAATGGAAAATGCCACGCGGCGAAACTCCAGTGTCGTGGCACCCACCGGTCCAAATTCGGCAGCAAGTCGGTCGAATTCCGCCGCGAATTCCGGAGAGCTGAGGATTTTGTCCAGCGTAAGCCCGTAGTCAATCGCCAATAATCGCCAGGCAACTTCACTGGCAAAGCCAAAAGCATCCATTTGCGCTACCGTTACCTGTGGTGGACGCTTCGTGGATTTCGGCAGCTTTCCCGCTTTCCTTAATTGCAGCATTAACTGATTCCATACATATCCATTTCCGGCGACGCCACGTTGCCGGCACCCTGAAACAAACGCTGCATTCAGCTCTTTGTCGCATAAAAGATAGTCAGCTGGATAACCGGCTCCGGCGGTTTCATAGGCGGCGATCACCGCATGTTCGGTGTCGTTATCGAGCGGTTTCTTTTTCCGTCGCTTTCCTTTGGATGTACTTGGGGCACTGCGAATTGGGTCTTTCGGTCCATCAATCGCATCCCCAACGCCAGTCTGGTCCAAGCGCTGATTAATATATTTGGCGTACTCCTGGGAGAGTTCGAATGCCATCCATTGACG
>JAHEJI010000027.1 GCA_024638965.1 Planctomycetaceae bacterium | reverse complement strand
CAAGTCGACCGGTTTGCAGTCGAGAGCTCACAAGGTCGGCTCAAGTTTGATCGTCGCCGGTTACTCACGCGAAGCGGTCAACTCATCGAAGACCAGGTCGCGATCTGCCGCGCATTATTGGGGCTCGAGATCCAGGCAGAACAAAATCGTGGCTATCGAGTCGCCAATATTTCGTCAGCATCACAATCGGCCGGCCACGAGTTGTTTGAAGGATTGAATCGATTTGGGACGGAGATTCCGACCCGGAAAACAAAAAACCGGCGTGGAAATTTGGCCGTGATCGCTCTACTGTCTCAGAAACAAAAAATGATGGATCAACTTGCCCAATCGCGAATCGAAACACCACAACAGGCGCTTCTCTGGAGGAAGCAGGTTCAGTACTGGATCGGCTTTGTACAACCCGAAACCGCCGGTGTGTGGGTGATGCAATTGGCGCAGAGATATGTCGCACAGGGCCAACCTGAATTTGCGGCGACGGCAATGGAATTGCTTACGACGCGTTGGCCCGACCATGCGTTCAATCCGTTCGCGATGAAGTGGCTTGTCCATTATTACGGCAGTTCGGAATTGACCAACATCGCGTTTCATCATTCGGCCGGTCTGCCGGAGCTTGCGAAAGCGGATAAGTTTTCTCAGTCGACCGGAACCACCGCAGTCATGAGAGACGGAGATGTCGTTCAGTCAATCTGGATCCCGATTTCTCAGGAAAAGCTAATTGCAGCCGATTCGGAAACGACTATAGAATCGGATGACCAACAACCAGCTGATGAGTACGAGCAATTTGCCGCTGCCCGCCGTCAACAAGCAAGCCTTTATCTCGCCCGCATGCGACAATGGGACCCTGACTTGATGATGGGTCCTGAATATCGGTTAATTGAATCGCAGCTGATCCGAAAGCAAAACGGTTGGCTTCCTGTCGATAACTTGATGAAACAACTGAGTAAACGCGTTGCCGATTACCCCTCATTTGCATTAGCGGCGAGAAGAGAAATTCAGATTCAAGACGAAGATCAAAAACCAGATCACATCTTAACGGCGGTTCGGACGGTCGAGCGGCCTTATCTTGATGGCAAACAAGACGATCAAGTCTGGCAGGGCCTGCGATCGGCAGGCAAACTGGTCTCACGGTCGACAGCCCTGGCTCGTACACCGGGTCCTGATCGTTTTGGATTTGCGTACGACGACGAGTTCTTGTACGCGATTGTCACGAATCAGAAAATTAAAGGGCAGGGATATGACGGAGTTGAGTCAAAATCAACCGTTCGCGATCCAGACCTCACAAGCCACGACCGAATCGAAATCAAGATTGATACTGATCGCGACTATTGCACTTCCATGCGATTCACGGTAGATCACCGTGGATGGGCTTCCGAAAGTTGTGCAGGAAGTGTTAACTGGAATCCCGACTGGTTTGTGGCCCGCAGCCAGGATGCGGTGAGTTGGACGATTGAAATAGCGATCCCACTGGAGCAGATTACCGGGGCTGGGCTCGCTACCGGCGACATCTGGGCCATTGGGGTGAACAGGTTCGGTTATGATTCACGCGATCTTTGGCAGTCAGGTAAAACCGACGAATCTGGAAGGGCTGATGCCTCCGATTCAGGATTGCGAGCCGGTTTGACAGCTCATCCGGGGCAGTTTCATCTGTTAGAGTTCGAATAAATCGTCGGAATTAGTTTGGATTCTGTGTTGCTGGTGGAAAAAATGAAACTACGGCCTGCTGCGTTGCGACCTATATTTGTCGACGGGTCATTTGCGGGGCGTTCCGTTTATGCTGGTTGTAACAACGAACAAGGTGCGACCTATGGCCAAGCAGCCAGAATCGAATCAATCGCGCCCGGTTCCTGCGCCACCCAAAGTAATGCCTGAAAAAATCTCTATCCCGACTAACGATTTGCAGCCGGCTGTGGTGCCACGGACCAAGAAACCGCTTGATACGGTGGGACCCGATATCGGCAAAACGCGCATTCGCAGCGAATCAGTCACGCTGACGGTACCCGAAATCGACGATGAAGGGGCACAGCAAACCGAGTTGACCGTCACCGATCATCTGCATCGAAATCGTAGACCACTTTCGTCTTTCCTGGTCAGTTTGATCGTCCACACTTCTTTAATCGTTGTTTTAGCGTTGTTGGTTTTCAATAAACCGGGCGATTCGATTATCAGCTTGACCGCGGAAGTCACCAACACTCCCGACCCAGAAGTTGCGGCAATGGATCTGGAGAAGATTGAGATTGTGGCGCCAGACGAGGATCAGTCTGAATTGGAACTGAAACAAGACGATCTCTCGGTCGACACCGAACAGCTGGCGCCACAAATCAACAACTCCTTGATTCAAATGCCGAGCGATCATGAGAATCCGGCTCAGGCAGAAGAGCTTGCTCCGATTGCACCCAACCAGACGTTACCTACTGGCGGCGGCTTGAAAGGACGCGACGCCGAAGCACGTTCCCGATTGGCGGGCACACGCGGCGGTTCACAAGAAAGCGAGCAAGCAGTTGAAGATGGACTTCGCTGGATCGTCAACCACCAGCTTGAAGACGGCAGCTGGAGATTGCTGCATCAAATGGGAGAATGTAATGGTCGATGCAAAAACCCCGGCACTCGCGAATCAACTACGGCCGCAACCGGACTGGCTTTGATGGCACTCCTCGGTGCGGGTTATACGCATCAAGTCGGACCGTATCAATCAGAGGTACGAAAAGGACTGGATTACCTGAAGAGCCAAATGCGAATCGGGACCTACGGCGGCAATCTTGCCGAAGGCTCGATGTACGCTCAAGGCATCGCGACGATCGCGCTGAGTGAAGCCTACATCATGACCAAAGACGCTGAACTCAGAGTCTATGTCGAACAGGCCATGAAGTATATCGTTAACGCTCAGCATAAAGCCGGCGGCTGGCGGTACAATCCTGGCCAGCCTGGTGACATGACGGTCACCGGGTGGCAACTCATGGCACTTAAGAGTTGCGCGCTCGGCGGATTTGAAGTGCCTCGTGAGACCTGGGAAAAGGCTCGGACGTTTCTGGATTCAAAAGGCGAGAGCGGCGGCAGTTATTACGGTTACCAGAAACCTGGAATCGAGCCCGTTTCGACGGCCGTTGGGCTGCTCTCCCAAATGTATCTTGGCTGGCCACGCGAGCGAGCGGCATTGCAGACTGGATCAGAGCGACTGGCCGATTGGGGGCCTTCAAAAGTTGACGTCTACTTCAACTACTATTCCACCCAGGTTCTCCATCACATGCGCACCCCTGTGTGGGACGAATGGAACCCTCAGCTCCGTGACTACCTGGTCCAGACACAAGACAAACGCGGACACCAGTCAGGGAGTTGGTATTTTCGACAAAAACACGGTAAAAATGGTGGCCGGCTTTACACGACAGCGATGTCGGTGATGATTTTGGAAGTCTATTATCGCTACTTGCCTCTCTACGATGATCGCGCAGTTGATTAGCGGAGCAACGTCATCGATACGGTCTTCCGCCTGAAAAAAGCAATGAACGAACCCACCGAAATTCGCACGGAAATGCAGCCAGACGTCGAAATTGCTTCCGCGGTGATTCCAGTCCTGGATCTAATGATTGGACAAATCGTGCTTGCCCGCGGCGGCCATCGAGACCAGTACACTCCGATTCATACCAAGCTGACAACGACCAGCGAGCCAATAGCGGTTGCGCGAGCAATGTTCGGACAAACAGGTTGCACATGTTTGTACCTGGCCGATCTGGACTGTTACGAAGGGGCCAAGCCGAATCGACGAGTTTACAAAGCGTTGTTGCAGGCCGGTTTCAGTCTTTGGGTTGACGCGGATTGGTTGTCGTATGATCGGCTGGAGATCCTGGATGAGGAGTTCGCGACCTATTCCATTCGACCGATTGTTTCGACCGAAGCAATGTCGAATGAGGCTCAATTCGAGCGACTTGGCAAACTTGTGGAGAAAGGGGAAAAGCCCATTTTCAGCATCGATGCAAAAGGAGAATCGATTGTCACCAAATCGGAGGCGATCGCAGCCTTCAGGCCCGTCGAATTGGCGAAAAGGGCTGCCGACCACGGAGTCGAATCGATGATCTATTTGAATCTCGAATCGGTTGGCACTGATCGAGGCGTTCAGCCAACCATTGAAACGATCAACCAAATCAAGACCGAGTTGCCGGGATTCAATTTAATTTCAGGTGGCGGCGTCAGGGCGGTCGACGACGCTATTGCATTGTTGGAAGCCGGTTGCAGTCACGTGTTGGTAGCTTCGGCAATTCACGACTGCAAGTTTATGCCAGACGATGTGACGGCGTTGAATGAACGCCGTTTGAAGTGAATGCGGTCACGTTTTCGTCGACACAGCGGAGCCGCCGGCTCGCGACCCGAAACCGGTAGCTTCTTAGGCTTGTTTCGTTCTTGCCAATGCTCCCGCATCGACCAAATCCTGAGGCCTCCCGGCGGCAAGTTTGGCTTGAATCAAATCGTCTTTTGAAATAAAGGGGACGGGGAGATCGTCAATTTTTTCAATATGTCTGCGCTGAAACGCGTCGCTGAAATCAACACCTGCAATACTCGTGATGATGTCAATCCGGATTGGCGCCACCCCAATCTGAAAAAATACATCCTTTTCCTGCAAATCCTCTTTCTTTAGTTCTGCTAGTGGGGCACCGAATAACTCAAGGGCGTCAATTGTCTTTGCCGCATTGTTGGGTTCGAGTGAGATTAGAAGGTCCAGATCTTTCGTATATCGGGGTTCCGTGTACAACATTACGGCGTAACCGCCGACGACCATGAATTCAACTTGGTTTTCTAAAAAGAGCCGTAACAGATCTTTGAAGTCTGAATTCATTCGATTCCATTCCCTTTATTTTCATCGCCTCAACGACCAGTTCCCAAGCTGCTTTGAATCTGGCCTCACTGCCGAGTTCATCCCAATATCGGTAGACATCAGCACGAGAGTCGTCTTCGCCCACTTTGCCCAGGCGTGTGAAAAGTTTTGAACGATCCATCAGACGGCCCAATCCCAATGAAAAAAATCGCTTTTTGCTATCAATGGTTATTCTACCAGTGGTTGAGACTTGGAAAAACCGCGTCGCCAATGCAAATATTCTGCTGTTGTGCTGAAGAACGGAAGACTTGAAGCTAGCGTTTTCGATCTTTTAACTTGAATCTTCAGATAAGCATTGCTTGATTCGAAAGTAATCTTTACAACCCGCTTTGAAAATATTGCTGACTCAAGAATTTGCCGGATTAGAAATCAGGCAAAAAACGTCAGTAACATTTCAATTAACAGAGTTTGTTTGAAACGGCACGCGACGTGCAATGAAAAAAATAATCAGCAGGATGCTGGTTACGAAACAAACCGTTTGGAATTCATATCGTCAGTCAGGGAGGACGAGTCTTGAAATCGCTCATGCTAAAAACTTTGGTTGTGGCTTTGGTCGCAGCTGTCTCAATGCCACTGATGTCCTCGGCCGTTTCGGCTCAAGAGGGTCAATCCGAGGGTGGTATCGTCGCTGTTCTCGATGTCGCAAAAGTATTCAAGGCGAATGCGAGTTTCGAACAACGAATGCAAAACATCAAATCTGAAGCCGATTCGCTCAAAGCTCAGATTCAATCCGAGCAAGAATCTCTGCGGGCTCGCGCTCAACAGGTCTCGCAATATGAAGTCGGCACAACCGAACGCAATCAGATGGAAGCCAAAATCGAGCAGGATCAGGCCGCCTTACGAACCCGTGCTCGCCAGGCAGAAACAGATCTCCTCAATCGGGAAGCACAAATCTATTATGCGACCTACATCGAAATGCAGAAGATTGTTGAACAACTTGCTCTGAAACACGGCGTTTCTTTGGTGTTGCGTTTTGATAGCTCCGAGATTGATCCACTTAATCGGGGCGAAGTCATCAAAGGCGTGAACCGCGCGGTTGTTTATCACCACAGATTGGATTTGACCAAGTTGGTCATCAATACACTCAATCCACAGTCCGCAAACGCAGATGTTAACGGGACTCAAAACAAGTAGTCACCGACGGATTCCGAACAAACCCAAACCGATGTTCTCGTGTCAGCGAGCGCATCGGTTTTTTAGATTTGGTTTAAGTTTAGCGTCTATTCGTCGGTTTCGACCCGGCAAACAGAGCGCCACGACCGGTATACGTCCGTGCGAAACGCACTAGTTGCCAAAACATCCGCAAAGTTAACCTGATCGGATTGTTTTGACTTCGCTCTAAGCGCGCCCGCGATTTTGGCTGTGAAGGGGCGTCGAATTTGATACAACGAAGACATACCAGATGCGGCCCGTTTGCTATTTCTTTATGAAATTTCCAGTAAGCCTTAATGAATATTGTTGTCTTCGAGGACGCCGGCACAGAACAGCTGTTTCCAATCACAACTGGTCGTGCGGCGTATACGGTGACTTGTGCAGCCTATCGACTGGTTGACTGGCTTTCGGAGTTCAAAGGGCACCTGGTCGGAATCGTGCGGCCCTATTTGGAGACAATTCAGAGGCTTGATTTTCCGACTCTGCACACGAAGCTCGATCCTAGCGCCGAATGGACGTTAGTTGTGAATGCCCGCTTGGTGCCTT
Source organism: Planctomycetaceae bacterium (assembly GCA_024638965.1). GTDB lineage: Bacteria > Planctomycetota > Planctomycetia > Pirellulales > Pirellulaceae > Mariniblastus. Next base: position 33,159 of record JAHEJI010000027.1, on the reverse strand, counting down.
CTGTTTCGAACATTAGCCTGCTAAGAGCTTTCGCGAAGCTGGATTCGACCATGCCGCAGGTTGTTCGATCAGGGTGGGCGATCGCTGCAGCCCTGATTCCGACTGGCCAGATCGTTGATAAGCCCGATTTAACAAGCGCAATTGAAGACTATTGCAACGGCGCGATTGATCACATCGAGATGGTGGAGCTCGAGTTAAGGCTGTTTCAGTATCCCCACGATGTGATTCGTGAAAACATGAATTGTTTTCAAGAGAACATTGCCCATCGAATTGCGACGGGCGACTATCAGCAAACTAAAGCGGGTGTTTTTATTGCGGGCAATGCCCAGATTGGAAAGCACGTTGTTACCGATTCGCAAGCGGGGCCGATTGTGATTGACGAGGGTTCACAAATTGGCCCGTTTTGTTTCTTGCGAGGTCCGATTTACATTGGTCCACGCTCAAAAGTCAATGAACATTCTGCCATCAAAGACTGTGTTTCGCTTGGGCACACGACGAAGATCGGCGGCGAGATTGAAGGGACTGTTTTCGAATGTTACTCCAACAAGCAACATCATGGTTTTCTTGGGCACAGTTACCTGGGGAGTTGGGTTAATCTTGGCGCGGGAACTTGCAATAGCGATCTGAAGAACACGTACGGCAACGTGAACATGGGGTACCGAGACGAGAAAGTCGCGACAGGCATGCAGTTCATTGGCTGCATTATGGGTGATTATGCCAAGAGCGCGATCAACACCGGCATCTTTACGGGCAAGACGATTGGCGCATGTAGCATGTTGTACGGTTTTATCACGACCAACGTCCCCAGCTTTGTCAATTATGCTCGTACGTTTGGCCAAACGACTGAGCTGCCACCGTCCGTTATGGTGTCGACTCAAAAACGAATGTTTCGACGACGAAATGTCGAGCAGCGTCCCTCTGACATTCAACTCATTCACGATATGTATCAAGCCACTGCCCCCGAACGGCAGCTGTCCGAATCGCCGCTTTCGCTGTGAGCACGACTCAGGGTTGGGTGCCGCGAATGGATTTTTTATTCTGCTTGTAAACGATTTTGCAGCGGGGCTATGATCATTTGGCGGAATGATGACAATCAATTGAACTGGACCATTTCATTTCTGTCGATCCGTAGAGAAAGTAGATGTCGCTAGCCTCATTGTTTGCCACCGGAAAGATGGTTTTGTCTTGCGAGTTGTTTCCGCCCAGGACAGCTAAGGGCGAAAGGGCGCTTTACCGGAACGTCGAAAAGCTGGTTCAATTTGATCCAGATTTTATCACTTGTACCTACGGTGCTGGTGGCTCAACGCGCGATAAAACGCTTGCCATCGTCGCTGAAGTCAAAAAACAATTTGGTGTCGCGGTCGCTTCGCATCTGACTCTTGTTGGCAGCACTGAAGAGGATTTGCGAAAGTACTTGGGCCGGGCACGCGAATACGGAGTCGACTACATCGTTGCCTTGCGTGGTGATCCGCCAGAGGGAAAAGCCGAATTTGAACAAACCGCGGGGGGATTCCGTTACGCCAACGAACTGGTTGAACTCATCCATCGCGACTTTCAAAATTTCGATATCCTGGTCGCTGGCTATCCTGAAAAACATCGTGAAGCGCCCTCGTTTGAAGTGGATCTGGAGAACTTGAAGCGAAAAGTTGATGCAGGAGCCAGTGTCGTGGTGACTCAGCTTTTTTATGACAATACTGACTTTTGGCGATTTAGGGATCGGTGTCAACAAATCGGCATCACAGTGCCAATCATTCCAGGAATATTGCCCGTTACAAATCTGGGTCAAATCCAGAGAATCACTTCATTGTGTGGATCACAACTACCCAAAAAATTTGTTGATCGGTTGAGTGAAAAAGACGACAATGAGTGGCAGTTCGAGGTCGGCGTCGAACAGGCGATCGCGCAAACACAGGATTTGATCGCGCAGGGTGTACCTGGTTTGCATTTTTACGTTTTGAACCGATCGGACGCCACATCGCGTATACTCCAAGCAACGAAACCTCGCACAGCTTGCTGATTAGAAGCGGGTGCACACAGAAAGAAGACAATGGATCCTCGAAAAATCATCGGCCGACTTGTGCTGGTTTGCGCTTACGCGGTATCGGTCAATTCAGTCGCCCAAGAAGATTTATTGACTCAGACGCAGGACGAATCGAGTGATCAATTGCCGAATGCGTTGACCCCGGAACAGGATCGTCAACAACAAATTCAGAAACGATTGTTCGCCGAACTTGATGTGTTGATTCCGGGAGACTTCGCCCCAGATTCCCCACAGAAAAAAGGGGTTGAAAAAGCGGTGGCTGCTTTCCGCCAAGGCGACATGCCCGAAGCAAATCGGCAATTCGAAAAACTGGCGCAAGCCGATCCGTCGTTTCCACCGGTTGGGCTGCTTCAAGCAGGTCTTGTTTTTGCGGCTGGAAATTCGACGCAAGGATTTCAGATTCTCGAGGATGCTGCCTTAAAGAACCCAGACTACCCCGGAATCTATTTTGCCTTTGCTCGACTGGCGATTGGGCAAAAACGATATACCGATGCGCTGGCCTTGCTCGACAAGGCGGTTCTTAAAATGAAACTCAAACCGCTTTCTGAACGAAACGAAGTACATTTCAAAAGTCGATATTATGATGCGATGGTCGATATTATGATGAGGCAGAAAAAATACGACTTGGCGCGAACGAACCTGGAAAAACTGGAAAACGTCTCGCCAGACGCCAATAAAGTTCCGATCACCAAAGCCGAACTCGATTTCCTCGACGGAAACTATGATTCAAGTTTCGCTCGGCTGAAAGCATTCAATGAAAAGAACCCGGAATCGAATTTGCCTGAAATCGTAATGGCTAAATGGTTTCAAAACACCGGTAAAGTCGACGAGGCGGGGGTTTGGATTATCAAAGCCGCCGAATCCTATCCCGATAACCCAATGGTTCAGTTTCAATACGCCACCTATGCGATCAACAAAGATGCCTTTACAGAGGCCAATGCTGCAATCGAAATAATCGAATCTAAACTTGGTGAGACACCTCAAACCGTTTTGCTGAAAGGCCAAATGGCCTTTGCCGGGCAAACCTATGAATTGGCTGAAGCACATTACAAGAAATTGATAGAACTTCAACCGAACAGTTTTGATGCGGCCAATATGTACGCTTTGTCACTGATCGAGAGTGCGGCAGAAGACAAGCGAAAGCTCGCCGCTCAAATCGCCCAACGAAACCTACAGGCGTTGCCCGACAACCAAATTGCCCAAGCGGCATTTGGATGGGTGCTTTGGAGGCTGGGCGAAAAGGAACAAGCCAGGACATTTCTCACTCGCGCGGCTGGTTCGCCTCAACTTGCACCCGAGATTGCTTTTTTCCTGGCCACCATCATGCATGAATCCGGCAGCTCCCAACAAGCAAAACTCGTTCTTGAGCCGGCGATAAATGCCAAGGGTCTGTTCCTTTATCGCAATGCGGCCACCAAACTAATGCAGGAAATCGATGAGAAAACATCGGGTTCATTACCTGACCCGAACAAGTAACTTGGCGAATATAAAAGACCACGGCTCAATCCAATTGAAAAAGCATGACGCCGTCATCGGTCACCGCCACTCTGGTAAAACCGACAGCTTCGGCAATCTTGATCGAGGAGATGTTGTCCTGGCGAATCGAAGCCTGGGCAGGCTGAAACTGGTCGGTTAATGCTCGCACAAGTTTCTGGCCCAATCCTTGCCCTCTTTTGTTGGGTGCGATGGACCACGAGAGTTCGTAGAATTTGCCGTCAAAATCTGCGCGGCCAGTGCCAACGGCGACACCGGAAGAATCGAGCGCGATCAGCAAATGACGGTCCTTGTCGAGCAACACGTCGGATAGCCAGCTTTGATGGCTCGCAAACGGGATTTCTTGCTGATTGAGTGAATTTTTCCGGGTCAGCGGATCATTACGCCAGTCATACAGCGTTTTTGCATCGTTGAGCGTTGCGGTTCTAAGCTCGATTGGTCCCGACACTTCAAGTCTTCCTGAAGTTTGTTTGTTGAAAAATTGACCGCTTCGTAACGGTAGCTCAGCCTGTCCCAGGCTGAAACGTAGCGCCCGAGTCTGTGACAGACTCGGCAACAGAACAACCTAATGCATAATATCCCAACTTAACGGAGTGCCGCGCTTGATGTCCCTGGTTACGCGAACGCCGAGAACGGTATCCATATGTTTTGGTGCGAGTCCAAAACCAGGCCTGATGGCACGCACGTTTTGTTCCGTTAGAACGGCTCCCTTCGCGAGATCGTCAACGACGTAAAGAGAGCGACGAAAAGCGAGGGACTCCTGCTCCGCTTTGGACGGGCCAAACGATACTCGACCAAGAGCTTGCCACGCCCGTTCAGCCTCCTCGACCAGCAAATCCAACTCAGCGGGTTCAATCGAAAACGCGGAGTCAACACCACCATCGGCTCGACTGAGCGTAAAGTGCTTTTCAATGACGGAAGCACCCAGCGCGATACTGGCAACCGCGACACCAATCCCCATCGTATGATCGGACAAACCCACTTCACAGCCAAACATCTCTCGCAGAGCAGGAATCGTCCTCAAGTTTGTGTTTTCCGGCGATGCGGGGTAAGTACTCGTACATTTGAGCAATACCAGATCGCGACACCCGGCAACTCTCGCAGCACGCACTGACTCATCAAGCTCAGAAAGCTCAGCCATGCCAGTTGAAATGATCATCGGCTTTCCCGTGTTGGCGATCTTCGTGATCAGCGGGATATCCGTATTCTCAAAGGAAGCCACCTTATAGCAATGAACGCCAAGTTCCTCTAGAAGATCGACGGCCGACTCATCAAACGGCGTGCTGAAGATCTCGATTCCAAGCTCCCTGGCAAGCTCAAAAATTGGTTGGTGCCAATCCCAAGGCGTATGTGCCTCCGCATAAAGGGCGTGCAGGGTCCGGCCTTTCCACAAACTCCGCTCATCGGTAATGGAAAATCCTTCCCCTTGTACATCGAGAGTCATCGTGTCTGCGGTGTAAGTTTGCAGCTTGACGGCATCCGCACCCGCTTGAGCAGCCTGTCTGACAATCTCTTTGGCACGATCCAATGATTGATTATGGTTGCCAGACATCTCGGCAATGATGTAGGGCTTCTGCGACTGGCTGATGACTCGTCCATTAATGTTCATAGTCAGTTTCTTGGCTCGACGACTGGCCCAATGTTGAGATCAAAAAGTAAATCCTTTTTCAAAAGCCGCTCAGCTTGCATGTTGCATCGCCAGTAACTTCAGGCGTTTTACCATCGCGTAAAGTCCGTTTCGCCGTTGCGGGCTGAGGTGTTGGTCGAGACCCAAATTTCCCAAAAACTCGGCGGCATCGTTTTGAACAATGAAGTCGGCCGGTTTTCCAGAATAGTACGACATCAAGATCACAATCAGGCCTTTGACAATAATCGAATCGCTATCGGCATGAATCTCGATCAGTTTTTGGTCACCTTCTTCTTTGACCTCGGTGACTAACCAGACCGTGCTCATGCATCCTTTGACGATGTTTTCTTCGGATTGAAGTTCGTCGGGAAGTTTGGGTAACTCGCGTCCCAGATCGATGATCAGGTCGTAACGCTCGTCCCAATCCTCCAACTCGTCGAATTCTTCAATCAGCTCTTCGACCGTGGGCGGAAACTTGGGCATTTAATTAACTAAAATCTGCGGAAGTTTGACGTCGTATCTTCTCCTTCAATCGTAGTAGAAACACCGCCATCAGGCTATGGAGCAGATCCGCTCAACGCAGAGTTCACCGAAGTTTGATGGCCTTTGAACGATAAAGGAAGCCCGGCCTTTGAACGACGTTAAGGGCAGTGATAGGTAATTCGCGTCGTATGCAGTGTCGCATTTCTCAAAAGCCGGGCACGATTCGGTGTATTGTTGCTGTAGCTCAGCCTGTCCCAGGCTGAGACGTTGCGTTGCTGTAGCTCAGCCTGTCCCAGGCTGAGACCCGGCGGCCTGTCCCAGGCTGAGACCCGGCGACCGAGTCTGGGACAGACTCGGCAACAGAACCTCTGCAAACTTCGCGCCTTTCATCAAAAGCCCAGCAAGACACGCAAAATCCCTAGGGCTTGTGAACGTGTCGGTCGCACAAGGCGCGATCAAATCGAAGACAAACGAGTCAAAAGAGCGACGCGGGTTGCACCTCGGTCGGAGGTGGCCTATCGAACTATGGCTGGGTTGATCGCCATTTCGGGTCGTACGTTCATGCGGTCCAGCGTTTGTTGCAAGACTTCCTGGGCGAGTGAACGGTAGTCTTGAGCCCCATTGCTATTATGGGAGTATTGGAAGATCGACTCGCCGTGACTTGGCGCCTCGGCCAGGCGAATGTTGCGGCGAATTCGTGTGTCGAAACTAACCGTCTCAGACCATGGCGTGTCGCCCGTTCTTTGCTCTTCAAAAAACAAATCGACATCGTTGACGATTTCGTTTGCCAATCGTGTGCCACTGTCAAACATGCAATAAACAAGTCCCGAAAGGATCAGGCCCGGGTTCAGCCGTCGGGCGACCAGATCAATGGTTCGCAACAGCTTGCTCAAACCATGCAAGGCAAGAAAATGAGGCTGTAGCGGCAGAAAGACTTCGTTCGCGGTCGTCAGCGCGTTGAGCGTCAGCACGCCCAGCGACGGCGGGCAATCGAAAATCATGTAGTCGAAACCCGATTCAACTTGTTCGATTCGGTTGCGGAGGATGATCTCGCGGCCGACTTCACCGGCCAATTCCATTTCTGCCGCGGCCAAATCAATGTGAGAGGGAGAAATCCAAAGATTGTCTTCCACGGGATGTCGCACTTCTTCGATCGGAACCTGCTCCGTCAACACGTCATACATGGAAGGCAAGCCTTCTTCGAGCGCAAAGCCGAGATGCAGCGACGCGTGGGCTTGAGGGTCAAGATCGATCAGCCAGACGCGTTGACCCGCTTCCGCCAACGCCGCGCAAAGGTTGACGGCCGTCGTTGTTTTACCGACGCCGCCTTTTTGATTGATAATGGCTATTTTTCGCATCGTGGAAACTCCATTTTCCCGAGATTGTCGTTTCCGATTATAAGGCGACCGAATGCAATGCTCCTAGATGAATCTCATTGCTAGCAAAGCCAGTGATCGAGTTCATCGTCGTCTTAATTCCAATGGGCATCCACTTCGTGCTGCCCCTTTACTGGGCTACCGGGCGGACGCGAACGCACTCCCCCCGGCAGGTATTGTGATTGCCACAAAAAACGCAAAAACGCACAAAGAGTTAGGTTCCAAAAATATTATTGACCGGGTCGTGGTTTGAAAAACGAGATTGGCGATTGGAATTTTGTTAGGGCCATCAAGTATTATTTGACGAGTAATTTTGCGGCACCGACGTTAATTGGATTTCTTTTCGAGTCTTGTTGTGCTTTTCGTGGCTATAAAATTTAATCCACCATGGGCAGATTCAAACCCTTTTCTTTCGCGCACTCAATCGCGAGATCATAACCGGCGTCGGCATGTCGCATCACACCGGTGGCGGGGTCGTTGAATAACACGCGCTTAATTCTGGCATCAGCTTCGCTGGATCCATCGCAGCAGATCACGACCCCGGCGTGCTGCGAAAAACCCATTCCCACGCCGCCGCCATGATGAAAGCTGACCCAAGTCGCGCCGCTGGCCGTGTTAAGCAAAGCGTTCAGCAAGGGCCAGTCGGAAACGGCATCCGAGCCGTCTTTCATCGATTCAGTTTCGCGATTGGGGCTGGCTACGCTGCCCGAATCAAGATGGTCGCGCCCGATTACAACCGGGGCCGCAAGCTCCCCATTCCGCACCATTTCGTTGAATGCTAATCCCAGACGATGGCGATCACCCAACCCCACCCAACAGATTCTCGACGGCAATCCTTGGAAAGCAATTTTTTCCCGCGCCATGTCCATCCAGTGATGTAAATGGGGATCGTTCGGGATTAGCTCTTTAACTTTTGCGTCCGTTTTGTAAATATCTTCGGGGTCACCCGAGAGCGCCGCCCAACGAAATGGCCCGATGCCCTTACAAAACAGTGGGCGTATGTAGGCCGGAACAAAGCCCGGAAAATCAAACGCGTGCTCAACGCCTTCATCAAAAGCGACCTGGCGAATGTTGTTGCCGTAATCGAAAACCGGAATTCCCAGCTGATGGAAGTCAAGCATTGCCCGAACTTGAACCGCCATCGACTTCTTGGCCTCGGCAATAATCAACTCAGGATCGCTCTTGCGGATCTCGGCCGCTTTTTCGAGAGACCACCCGATCGGCAAGTATCCGTTGAGTGGATCGTGAGCCGACGTCTGATCGGTCACCGCGTCTGGTCGGACTCCCCGCGAGACGAGCTCCGGAAAGACTTCCCCCGCATTGCCGAGCAAGCCAACTGAGATAGGTTTTTTGTCCGCGCATGACTTTTGAATCAGATCCAAAGCGTCATCCAAATCCGTTGCCCAATGGTCCAGGTAGCGCGTTTCGATTCGTTTTTCAATTCGCGTCGGATCGCATTCAACGGCCAGCATCGAAGCGCCCGCCATCGTGCACGCTAACGGTTGAGCTCCACCCATTCCGCCCAGTCCGCCCGTCAACATCCATTTACCACTGAGGTCGCCACCAAAGTGTGTTTTGCCGACGGATACGAACGTTTCGTAGGTGCCTTGCACAATCCCCTGGCTGCCAATGTAAATCCATGAACCGGCCGTCATTTGGCCAAACATGATCAGGCCCTTGCGATCCAATTCATGAAAATGTTCCCAGTTTGCCCAGTGAGGCACGAGGTTACTGTTAGCGATCAAAACGCGAGGTGCATCAGGGTGGGTTTGAAAGACGCCGACGGGTTTGCCGGACTGGACCAGCAGAGTCTGATCGTTCTCGAGGTTTATCAAACACTCCACGATCTTTTCGAAACAAGGCCAATTGCGAGCAGCTCGACCAATTCCGCCGTAGACAACCAGCTCGCCGGGTCGTTCCGCAACGTCCGGGTCAAGATTGTTCATCAACATTCGGAGTGGAGCTTCGGTAAGCCAACTTTTGCAATTCAAGGTTGAGCCGGTCGGAGCTTTAACCGCTCTGGCACCTTCACTTCGGGGAGAACTGGCAATCGTCATGTTCGTCGTCCTGTGTTAAAAAGAGCATGCCGAAAATGTGGCGGCGGCACTCCGTGATGTGACTGTAGCTCAGCCTGTCCCAGGCTGAGACGCGGCACCGAGTCTGGGACAGACTCGGCAACAGAAAAAATCGCAGCCTCCGTGACGCCGCTGCCGGTCGCGGAGCGTCCGGCCCACGAACTTGATTACATCGGTCCATCGAAATAACGTGGGATAGGCATCCTGCCTGTCTCAGGCGGCATCGACAGGCTGGAAGCCTGTCCCACGAAAAACAACTCCAAATTCTTACCGCAATTGTAAACCGAATGAAACTCTTTGAATATCGACGCGGCACAATTCCGCTGATACTCAGTATTCCACAGTGGAAAGACCATCCATGAAGACCTGTGAACTTATTCTTGAGAATTTCAACCTGCTTACATTTGATGCTTCCATAGATGACGAATGGGGTCTGGTCAGGGGCGGTGCAGTGGTCGTTGCTGACGGTGAGATTCTCTGGGTGGGTGCGGTGGAGGATCTGCCCGAATTCGAAAACCGGGAAACCGTGAACGGCGGTGGGAGTTTTCTTTCGCCTAGCTTGATCGATTGTCATACTCACCTAGTTTGGGGCGGTAGTCGCGCCGATGAATGGCAAATGCGATTGGCCGGTACAAGTTACGAAGAAATTGCACGGTCGGGTGGTGGCATCCTGTCGACGGTAAAAGCAACTCGCGCCGCATCCGAAGACGAACTTTTTCAACTGGCAAAGCGTCGAGTCGAAAACTTTATCGCTCAAGGCGTCACCACCGTCGAAATTAAATCAGGTTACGCACTCAACGTTGAGGGCGAAATAAAGATGTTGCGGGTCGCGAAACGACTCGGTGAATCGCTACCAATCGATGTTGAAATAACTTTATTGGGTGCTCATGCACTACCGCCAGAATTCAAAGGCAAAGCGAACGATTACATTGGTTTAGTGGTTGACGAGATGATCCCTGCAGCCGTCGGGCTGGCGTCGGCAGTGGACGTGTTCACCGAAAACATCGCCTTCGATTTGAAACAAACCGAACGGGTCTTCTCGGCGGCAAAAAATGCCGGCTTGGCGATCAAGATTCATGCCGAGCAACTTTCCAATATGGGTGGCGCGAAACTGGCGGCCGAATCGGAAGCGCTCTCGGCGGACCATCTCGAATACCTGGACGAGCCGGGTGTCGAAGCGATGTCCGCGTTTGGAACGGTCGCGACCTTGTTGCCAGGCGCGTTTTACTTCTTGAATGAAACACAAAAACCACCGATCGAGCTGCTTCGCAAACACGGAGTTCCGATCGCGATCGCCTCGGATGCCAACCCGGGCAGCTCGCCCGTCGCCTCGATTCTGCTGATGGCAAACATGGCTTGTACATTTTTTGGGATGACTCCTTGCGAGTCGCTTCGAGGATTAACTATCAACGCCGCTCGCGCACTCTCATGCCAGGATTCACAGGGTTCGCTGGAGGTAGGGAAACAAGCGGACTTTGCGATCTGGGATGTTGACTCGCCCGCCGAACTGGCGTTCGCGATTGGTCACAATCCATGTCAGGCCGTGTACAAGGCTGGCAAAAAGGTCTTTTCACGCGATCAAGGATGGATGTCATGACGAAACTGGTTTGCACGATCCAATCAGCTCTCCCAAGCTTGGGAGAGCTGATGGTTGCACGACATTTCTCCTCATCTTGCATGCAGTGGCCATTGTGAAGGATATGCCAATCGCAGTAAGAAACAGCGCTTGGTGTTTTTTGATAAAATCCAAGACAATTGGTCCTCTAAATGACTGGAAAACGTGGACTAGAATATGAACGCTCATCGAAAGAAAATGAAGCTCACATGGTTGGCGATGCTCGTTTCGATCGTCCCTGGTTCGTTCGCCTCTGCTCAGGGAATTGATACTGAGGCAGAAAAGTTCTTTGAGGCTAGAATTCGCCCGGTTCTGGTTCGCGAATGTTATGGATGCCACTCATCTAAAAGCCAGGTAAAAGGCGGGTTATGGCTGGATACGCGCGAAGGCTCGCAAGCCGGTGGCGATTCGGGGCCGGCAGTCGTGCCGGGCGATCTCGAGGAGAGTCTGCTTTGGAACGCGATCAATCATGTGGACTTTAACATGCCACCCGGCAAGGACCTTTCCCAAGATATCATTGCCGACTTCAAAGAGTGGATCGAAATGGGCGCTCCTGATCCTCGAAGTCAAGTCATCCACAAAGTTAATTCGACCATCACTCCAGCCGATATCGAAAAAGGAAAAGAATTTTGGTCGTTCAGAAAGCCGGTGAAAAATAAAGTTCCCGAAAACGACGAATCCAAGTGGGCCAAAACTGATATCGATTACTTCGTGTTGGCCAAACTGAATGAACACGGACTTGAGCCGTCGCCAGATACGGATCCGAACACGTTTTTGCGTCGTCTTTCGTTTGATTTGATTGGCTTGCCACCTTCGCCCCAGCAGGTTTCCTGGTTTGAGAAACAATGGAAGAAAGACCCGGACCAAGCTGTTGAGAAAGTCGTCGATGCGCTGTTGGCCCGACCGGAATTTGGCGAACGGTGGGGGCGGCATTGGCTGGACGTGTCGCGCTATGCCGAGTCGACCGGCAAGGAACAGAATTTGACGTACCCTCATGCGTGGCGGTATCGCGACTACGTCATTGATTCATTTAACGAAGACAAACCCTATGACCGCTTTATACAAGAGCAGATTGCCGGTGATTTATTGCCCGTCAAAGCCGACGAACAATGGGCCGAAAATTTGGTCGCAACTGGCTTCCTCGCGATGGGTCCAAAAACCTTGACGGAGCAGAATGGACGGCAGTTCGAACTGGATTTGATCGACGAGCAAATCGATGTAACGACGCGGGTCGTGTTGGGAGTGTCGGTTGCCTGCGCTCGTTGTCACGATCACAAGTTCGACCCGATTCCACAGAGCGACTATTATGCGCTGTCCGGTATCTTCAAAAGCATGACGACTCACTACGGAACAATGGACACGTTTCAGAATCGCCGTCCGAGTAACCTGCTGATACTGCCGATTGAAGATTTGAGTTACTTCGACGAAGATATTTCGGAAAACGAGTTGGCCAGCCTTAAGAAGCAGTTGGACGAAAAACGGCGTGAGCTGAACGATTTACGTCGTCAGCGCCGACAGGCACGTACGGGATCCAATCCTTCAAATCCGCAACAATTCATCGCCAAATTCGGTCGGTTGTCGGCGGAAGTCGGAAGTCTTGAGTCGCGGATCAACTCCTACGATGAGAACGGTCACCCGTACACCTACGGCATGGGTGTGCAAACGACAGATCGACCGGTGAATGCCCGTTTACTTGTGCGCGGCGAATTCGACAAACCGTCAGAAGAAATTCCACGTGGTTTCCCGCAAGTCATTAGTGATGAGCCAGTGGTTATTGACCGCGATTCGTCAGGTCGCCTTGAACTGGCTCGCTGGATGACGGACGAATCGAATCCACTCACGGCCCGGGTGATGGTAAATCGAATTTGGTTACACATGTTCGGAAACGGGATTGTGAAAACACCGGAGAATTTTGGTGCGACTGGCCAACTGCCAACTCATCCTGAACTACTCGATTATCTGGCCGTCGAGTTTATGGAAAACGAGTGGAGTATCAAAAACGTGATTCGCGAAATTGCAATTTCCCGTGTTTATCGTTCCAGTTCCGATTTTGACAAGCGCTCGTTCGAAACCGATCCAGAAAACAAATATGTTTGGCGAGTCGAACCACGGCGGCTTGATGCAGAAGTCATTCGGGATTCGATTCTCAAGATCAGCGGAGAACTTGATTCCACCAGGCCGCGAGCCTCTCTGGTCGCAAAAATAGGCACGGCACTGGTACGTGATGGCAATCTTGTTTCTCCAGGCGCGCTAAGTTCGATCGCCAATATGCGGATGGGAATGAACGAAAATACTGATCGGCCACGAAGCAGAATGAGGGGCCGCAGACGACAGTTCGCCGAGCAATTAAGGTCTGCCATCACTGTGATCGATCAACCCGTGAAATATCGTAGCGTCTACTTGCCGATTATCCGAGACAACGTACCTCGCGCTCTCGATGTGTTTGACTTTGCCGAGTCGAGCATGGTGATCGGAAAACGTGAATCCTCGAATACGCCAGACCAAGGCCTCTACTTTTTGAACAACGATTTAGTGATCGAACAAAGCGACGCCATGGCACGCAGATTGATGAGAGAATCCGACGATGTTCGCGAGCAGATCAAAATGGCGTTTTTGTTAGCATTTGGTCGCGGGCCTACCGCGAAAGAGCTGAAAGCGGTCGAGAAATTTTACCGCGAGTTTGAAAGCTCGATATCTCCAGAATATCGCGACCGATATCGAAATGACGAAATGAAAAGACTGAGTGCGATCTGCCAGGCAATGATGGCTTCCGCCGAATTTCGATTCGTGAACTAGTGGTCATTCAGGCCTGAATTGGCCAGCTCGTAGTACCGGCTTCAGCCGGAAAATCGAGACGACTAACCTATCATTTCAGCCTTGACGCTCCACTAATGGCATTTACAGGACATAAAAAAAGGCGGTTCGACCTCCCGTCAAAAGTGCAGCGGTTTTACTTTGGAGAATAACATGATTCCATTTTCCCCAACTCGTCGACAAATTCTCAAGACTGTGTCATCCGGGTTTGGCTATCTCGCTTTCTCTTCGCTGGCGACGATAGCGTCGGCAGATGAAAAAAAGTCGGCGACCAATCCGCTAGCGCCAAAAAAATCGCACTTCGCCGCCAAAGCCAAGCGAGTCATCTTTCTGTGCATGAGAGGCGGACCGTCGCACGTTGATACGTTTGACTACAAACCGCAACTTGCCAAAGACCACGGCAAGACCGGCAGCTACCGTGGTACGCTGCTCAAGTCGCCTTGGGAATTCAAACAACACGCTGAAAGCGGACTTTGGATTTCCGAGCTATTGCCCGAGATTGCGACGATGGCCGACGACCTGTGTTTGCTTCGGAGTATGAATACGGATCAGCCTGTGCATCCCCGAGCGATGACTCAAATGCATACAGGTAACGCGCAGTTCGTGCGTCCATCGCTGGGGGCTTGGACTTTATACGGTTTGGGTACGGAGAACGACAGCATGCCGGGATTCATTTCTGTAAACCCAGCGGCGGGATCGGCTCAAAACTATGGAAGTGCTTTTTTGCCTGCCATTTATCAAGGCACCAAACTCGGAAACGCAACTCGCGGACGCGGCCGTCGTATAGGAGCCGGAAACAGCTCGGATGAAATTCCCGATATCAAAAATTCACGTCTCAATTCCACGCAACAGCGTCAACAGCTGGACTTGATCCAGGCTCTCAATCGAGACAAGCTGAAACGCGAAAAAGAACACCCGGGAGTCGAAGGCGTGATCGAGTCGTTTGAACTGGCGTTTCGAATGCAGTCGGCGATGCCGACTTTGATGAATATTAATGATGAAAACCAAGACACGCTCGATCTTTACGGGATCGGGCAAGGTGAAACGGATTCGTTCGGCCGGCAGTGTTTGTTGGCCCGCCGGTTCTCCGAGGCGGGCGTTCGATTTGTCGAAATAACTCACGGGAATTGGGATACGCATTTCAACATGTCCAATACGTTACCCAATCTTTGCGGGCAAATTGACAAGCCGATTGCTGGTTTGTTACAGGATCTGAAACGTCGAGACATGCTGAAAGATACGCTCGTCGTCTGGGCAGGCGAATTCGGTCGTACGCCTTACGCCCAAAATGGAGATGGTCGCGACCACAACAACAAAGGCTATACCACTTGGATGGCCGGCGGCGGTGTTAAAGGTGGATTCAGTTATGGCGCCACGGACGAGCATGGTCATGAAGCGATCGTAAACAAAATGCACATCCATGACTGGCACGCCACGATCCTTCATTTGCTGGGTCTCGACCATGAGCAATTGACTTATCGATACGCCGGCCGAGATTTTCGATTGACCGATGTCTATGGCAACGTGGCGACAGATATTGTCGGATGACAGTCGGCGAATGTGGAATGCGGAATAGTTGAGTACTGGGTACGGAGTACTGAGTACTGACTACTGGCACGCCTGCTTAGTGATTCGACTGCAACTGGAAACGAGCGGCGAATTCGCGCCATGTCACCATCACGTGATCGAAGCGTTGATTCAGTTCAAACTTGAGCGATTGAAGAGCGGACTCTTGTTGACCTGGAATCTGGAGGTCGCCGATCAGCTCTCGAGTGGCCAGCTGGCCATCGATTAACTGGTTTTGCAATTGCAAGAGTTCGAATTGAAGAGCCCGAAGTTGCTGTTCCTGTTGGTTGAGATCAGCTTGTCGCCGGTCTTGTGCTGCCTGAGTCTTGGCGACTTCCTGTTGCCAGTTCCAGACGCGAACCTGATGGTTGACATCTTGTTCGACCAGCGAGCGTTCTTTGGCCTTGAGATGAGCTATGAGTTGCCGATTTCGATTGTCTGGTTGGATGTCGGTATGATGAAGGGTCGAAGTCTGTGTGTCTTCCGGCGTTGGCGACTCCGCTAACACCGCTTGAGCGCGTGCAAGTACGGCTTCAATTTCCTTGATGACCGTTGATTGATGGTTGGCAAATCCGTCTTCATGAGCACGGTCAACGCGAAACGACTTACCTTCGAGCTGTTTCAGTGCAGCCGCTGGATTTGAAGTCTTGATCGGGATTTTGGCTTTTTCAGAAATCATAGATTGCTCAAGTGACGATTATTGCGAGACAGGATCATTATCAATTATCGGCAGTCCAACAACTGTTTTCCTTAAAGAACAACCACGCGCTAATTTGACGATTAGGCAAGAAAAAAGGCCGCTCCGCAGAAAGTGTCCGCTTAAAGCTTGGCGATTTCAACGTTTGTGCGTGATGCGAAAATATAGAATGCTTGGGCTTCAAAGTTGCCGCTTGAACGGGTCAAATCCGCATGAAACAATAGCTGACTTGAATCTGGCTGCGAATTTTGCGGGTTTGCCTCGGCATTCGTTGCGCAACGTTAGAACTACTATTTCTTTTAGTGAGTCCTTTAATGAGAATTGAACCACTCGGTGACAAGATTGTCGTCAAACGCACCGAAGCCGAAAAAACCACAGCCGGCGGAATTGTCTTGCCGGATACTGCACGAGAAAAACCCCAGGAAGGCAAGGTTCTTTCGGTCGGCGCCGGGAAAATGCTGGAGGATGGTACTCGGGCTAAACCCCAAGTAGGCGAAGGGGACCGTGTGCTGTTTACCAGTTATGCCGGAAGCGAAATTGAAGTCGATGATGGTTCACTGTTAATCATGAGCGAGTCAGATATTCTGGCCGTCCTGCAATAGTGCGGCCTTTGATCAAGTTTACAAGGAAACCAAATGTACAAACTGCAAAGTAGAATGAGCGCGGTGATCGTCGTCTTGGGCGCCTTGTTGGTAACGCCCTTCGTCAGTTCCCAGGAACCCGGTGCTAATCCAAAGCAAACTGATCCTGTAAAAGGCAGCGTGGAGCCAAATTCGGTGGACGCCGTCAAGTATCAGCAGACGGTTGCCAAAGGCGTTGATTATCTTGTCAATCAAGGCCAGGACAAAATCGACGGTAGCTTTAGCAAACAGCTTGGTCCAGCAGTCACCGCAATGTGTGCGACTTCATTATTGCGGCATGGGCTTCCTTTAGAACATCCGAGCGTCACCAAGTCGCTTGCATATCTCGAATCGTTTATTCGGCCCGATGGCGGAGTCTATGCGCCCGGAAGCAATCTGCGGAATTACGAAACCAGCGTCGCCATCATGTGTTTCAAGCAAGCTAATGTCGACGGCAAGTATGACCAAACCATCGAACAGGCGGCTGGCTTTCTAAGGAACCTGCAGTGGGACGACGGCGAGGGCCATCCGAGGTCCAGTCATAGCTACGGCGGACAAGGATACGGTAAACACCAACGGCCCGACGCTTCGAATACGGCGTTTTACGTTGATGCAATGATCGAGGCAGGAGTCGATCCCAGCAGCCAGGAAATTCAAAAAGCCATGGTTTTCATGTCTCGTTGCCAGAATCTACAGTCACCGCACAATGGATTGGTGCCCGCGCAAAGCATCGAGTCCGACGATCGCGGCGGGTTCTATTACACGCCCGTAGGAGAGGGTGAAAGCAAAGCAGGTAAATCTGCTACCGGTGGATTAAGAAGTTATGCCTCGATGACTTATGCGGGCCTCAAAAGTTTTCTGCACGCAGGTCTGAAAAAAGACGATATCCGTGTGAAGGCCGCGTTGGATTGGATCAGTCGCCATTATGATTTGAAGACAAATCCGGGAATGGGCCAACAAGGTCTTTATTATTACTATCACGTCTTTGCAAAAGCCCTTGATATTCATGGCCAAAGATTCGTTGTAGACTCGAACGAACAGGCTCACAATTGGCGGGCCGATTTGGTGAATCAGTTGGCAAGTTCGCAGCGCTCCGATGGCTCCTGGACAAACGATGCCGATCGTTGGTACGAAGGCGATCCGAATCTGGTAACCAGCTATTCGTTGCTGGCACTTTCCTACTGTCATCCGGAAAAAGACGTGGCTACTTCGCCAAACACGACTAGCGAGACCAAATGACGGTTTCAAAAATAACAGTTGAAGTCTGTGTCGCTTCCGTTGAAAAAGCTTTGATTGCACAGCAAGCAGGTGCCGACCGACTGGAACTCAATACGGCGTTAGAATTAGATGGTCTGTCGCCGACGCCAGGATTGTTGATGGCGGTCATCGCGAATGTTGATTTGCCCATCATCACAATGGCTCGACCTCGTCCCGGTGACTTTTGCTATACCGATCTGGAGTGGAAAGTCCTTAAGGATGACGCCAGTTGGATGTTGGACATGGGGGCATCGGGAATTGCCTGTGGATGCCTTCATCCCGATGGCCAAATTGACGAACGTCATCTGGATGAGATTCGCCAATTGGCACACGGAAAACAGCTCGTTTTTCATCTTGCCTTCGAGCAGACTCCGGACTGGAGAGACGCGATGAACACCCTGTCTCGACACGGAGTCGATCGCGTCATGACGAGCGGACGGGCATCGACTGCGATCGAAGGTTCCGAGACGATCGAGGAGATGATTCAGTTCGCCAATGGTCGAATTGAGGTCTTGCCGGCGGGGCGCGTCGAGGCGGCCAATGTCCGGGAAATCGTGATCCAAACCGGTTGCGACCAGGTCCACGGCAGGTTCTCAAGCCATTTGACCGCTTTGAACGACGAAGTCGCTGAATTGGGAAAGCTCCCGGGTGTTTTTAGTGAGATCGAGGAAGTCGTCGAAAACCTGAAGTTTTCGGCGTAGAAGCGGCTCTACGGTTGTTGAGTCGGGCATTGATAAACGCGTTTCCGTAGGCCCCTTCGTTTAACCGCGTGCCCAACGGGCCGCGTTTTGCCGGTCGATACGCACGGGGCGTTGCCCACGCACCGAGATCAATCTTGCACTCAATAAACGACCATTACAACTTCCAACTATTAGTCTAATTCTCCGTTTTGACTTGACAATTCCCGATGAATGTTGGAAGATTCGCGATTCGAAAGCGAGAGAGAAATGAAGATAAAAACGGGTGACACAGTCCAAATTATCAGCGGCAAAGACCGCGGATTAACCGGTAAAGTGCTGGCAGTGGACCACGAAAAAAATAAGATCGTCGTAGAAGGTGTGGCCAAGGTTTACAAGCATGTGAAGCCAAGCCAGATGAATCCCCAAGGTGGGCGGCTTCATAAAGAGATGGCAATTCACGCGTCCAAGGCGATGGTCGTTTGCCCAAAGACGAACAAGCCGACCCGAGTTGGGTATCGATTTTTGGACGACGGTGCCAAAGAACGTTTTGCACGTGTCAGCGGCGCTTCGCTTGGTGAGATTTCGCCTCCGAAAAAGGCTTACGCCAAGAAATGATCTTCTGAGTTCTGTCGACGTCATTCTCTCTGACTATCGATCTTCCTGAGACCCTGTTGCGGGGTTTTTGCGGTTGGTTGCTGATCCACCCGAGCTTGTCTGGCCGGGTTGGGTTGCAGATCGATAGTGCGAATCGTGAGCTCATCCACCATCGCCTCGCCGATTCCTGTCAAGACAATCTTGACATTCATTTCGCCGGAACTGGTTGCTGCACGATAGAGGGTGAATTCTTGCCAGCCCTTGGTTACTGGAATTCGTTCACACAATTGGCGTCCCCCCAGCGAATCGACAATCATCAAACCGTCGTGGCTTCCTTTAATCACGCGTGGAACGTTGACCCAACCATGGATTCGTACCATTTGACCTTCACGAACCGAAACCGGGGCCGACTGAATCCATACAGGTGGAGTTTGCAGTAGTGCCGGAATGGCTCCGACGGGTTGAACAGCGAGTTTTAATCCAAACCGACCATCGACTGCAGCCGCTTCGGTCAGTTCCACGTAGGTTGTCAGCAGTGGATCCGCGATTCGTTTGTTTTGCCACCCGTTTTTGGTCATGTGCGACAAATTCTCGAAGTCTCCTCCGGTAAGACCATTCGGATTCCAGGCCGATTGTTGCAGGCGTGTTGTTAATTGCCAGTGAAGTGGAACCAAGCTGCAGTGCGTCAGGAATGGAGTGGATGTTTTTGATTTGAACATCCCTAGCGGCTGAGTAAGTATCTCTCTGCGCGCGAAGGCAAGTCGTTCATCGGCGCGGTCAAGAAACGGCGCGCTCGTTGCTGGGCTGTTTCCGCTTAACAGCTCGTTCGCTTTGCGGAGGTTGTTAATGGCTTCGTTTAGCGCCCCGCTGGCGGTCGTGGAACTTCGACCCATGCGGCCCATTTGACTGTCGATCAGTTGCAAAATGGCTGCCCATTGACGCGTGATCTCGGCGTGCATTTGCAACAGGCTTTCCTGTCCGATGACATGATACGATTGGTTTAACGCGTTGATGACCAGAGGATCCTGGGTAAATACTACGGCCGACGCATAGGTGCATTCGTCCAGGCGCACTTCGGAACCGGTATGATTTCGCGAATTTCCCAGCGGCACTAATCCCATCTCCCCAATCTGGAGTACGCGGTCCGTTGAGGTCGACTTCGTGTCTTTGAAATGAATCGTTTCAATTGGTGTATCGCCGGCCCAATATTGTTCGTGATGTGTCGGGCGTTGGACGAGCAACAGTCGCGATCGGTTGGTATTAAAGGCTGTTACTTCGAGGTGGTTGTTGTCGATTGGAATTTCACCCATCAACGCGCCACCGACCGCCCAGGGTTCAAGCTGTTTGACGTGGGTCGTGATCCATTTGATCGTCATCGCCCGCAGGCGTGTCGCCGGATCTGGACTGTCGAGTCGAGTTTTAGATGCGAATCGCAAGCCGCGGGCTCCGCCAGCAAGTGCTTCGTAGGTGAGGAACTTAAGCTGTTGAGGTTCGATTGGCGTGGGCGGAAGCTGTGCAAGGGTGGAGACTTGTTTGGCCAATGATGATGCAAATTCGGTCTGAACAGTTGCCCAAACAGGCTTATCGCCTCCAAGCGAGTCGCGACGGACGCGAATCCAGGAACTGTACTGGCTGGCCAGGAAACTGCTGCCCAAGGGCTGAAGACCGATTGAGAGGACATCGGCTTCCCGTCCAAACAATTTCCAGTGTGAGCGGACTCCTGCTACAACCGGTCGGCCTTCTCGAACATCCGAGCTGCGAATTTCTCGAACACGTTGCCTTACGTTTTGAAGATCTTTTCCCTCTAAATCGTTTCCGACGCTCCATGCCAGGACCCGATCGTATTCAAACTCAATCGGGCTCAACCCTGCCGAAGGCGGAGCGGGGCAGATCAACCAGATTGCCAGTTCTTCGGCAGATTCCAGTTGTTCGCGAGTGGCGGTTGACGACATTTCGATCGTATTAAATCCGAGTGATTTCAAATAGTCGAACGGTTCGCCGTTGTATTGAATGATCCGAGGAAAAAACGGCTTGCCTTTTACTTCCAGTACGCTGCCGTCGCGCACCACCAGCGAAGGCTGTTTCTCAAGGACCGGCACGATCTGACTGGCCGGTCGAACCGGAAAGTTGGTCTGATGAACGGGCGAATCGGCGAAAAGCGTCTTTCCGTTGTCGACCGCTTGAACGACGGGCGACGTGGAATTTGAAATTTGGGCAATCGAATGTGCCGACACGATGCCACTAATCGAAAGATCATCAATCTGAGTTTCGAGAGCACCCGCGCCGGTGAACAGATTGAGGATCAGCTTGTCGATGTAGGCATTTTGCAGATTGACTTGAGTTCCATATTTTCGGCGCAAGACCCAAACATCTTCTTGTAGCTGCTTTAACAGGTCATCGTCCGAGCCAAACCCGAGCGTTTCCCAGCGACCCGTATTTTCGTAGCTCTCACCGACTAGCGTCGTTTTCAAAGGACCCTTTCCATCGGGGGAGGGAGTATGAGGCAAAACGACTCTGGCCATCAACTTGATCCCAGGGCGGGTCGCTTTGATTTTCAGAGACGGCTTGAGTTCGGGGATGACAAAGCTCGGTGGAATGTCTTGAGAGACGAGAATCTTCGAGCCTTGGCCAGTCTTGAAATAGATCTGTTCAAAACTGGTTTGGGTGTTCGGGTCGTTTCTGCGGCGTTGCTTCCAGGTTACTTCTGGTCCAATACAATCGCACTCAGCAAGTTCCCAAGTCGGCCGCGATGCATCAAACGTCTCGCGAAATTGAGCCTGAATTGGATTAGCAAGGAGAAGACAGATTAACGGCGCAAACGCCAAAGCACGGAGCACGATTGAGTCGCTCGAGTGTAATTTGAATTGACACATTCCTTACGGGGCCATCGGCCGTTCCAAAGAAAGGAGCTAATGTGATGAGTTATTGCAGCATTTTCGACGACGCGCGGCGATTCTGCTTGAATTGATGTTGCGAAAACTGGACAGCCCGTTTTGGGCACGCGTTTTCAACAGTCTGCAGGCTTTTATCAGGATCAGGCCTCCAGTTCCAGATCAAATGATGTTGCCAAATTACATCACCCATCGCGCAGGCCAAAAATCAACTCAAAGCCGATTTTTTCCTGCTAGCATGGGGTTTTCGCGCGAATCAACTCGGTATTGGCGCGTTTGGCATTGGGCATGCATTAGTCTCCATCGTTCACCTTTTCGACAAAAACACCATTGATGACCCAAATAAATGAGCAATCGAATGACCCGAACCAAAACTGATAAATTGCCAATGGACTTGACTGACTTGATGATAGAAATCGACCGACTTCCGGAAGAGTACCGGCAAAACCTGGTCCAACCATTAAATCGAGTCGTCGAATATACTCGTCGTCGTCGCCGAATCTTGAATCTGATTCAAGAAGCACTCAGTCAACTGAGGATGGACATGAAATATTTGATGTTCGATTTGGATGCAACTCGTCGTGAACGCGAGCATTACAAAGGACTGTTGGAAGAAAACCAATAGATTGAATTCTAAACGACTGGGTTGTCTCCCCGCCAAAACAGCCAATCGCCCACTTTCGATTGGCTGTTTTTTTGTCGACAACCCGGCATAAATCACCAGTTTTGACGGATTTCACGTATCGGTCAGCGGAAAAGTTGCCGCTTAATGGGGATTTGAATACCATATAAGATAGATTTCCCACCCCTGTTCGGAATTTTCGGTTTCGTGAACGAACCACAGGGATTCCTATTCCAAGCCTCGTAAATACCCAGGTCTAGACCCAAAAATGAGCGAACTTACGGCCGAGCAGTTGGCTCAACGGATTCACGACTACCGTTTGATGGAAACGCGTGAAATCGAAAGTGCCTTGATGCGGGCGGGCGGTCGTGGCAAAGCGACGTTGGAACAACTTGTCAGCTCATTGATCAAACACGAGGACCTGACGAACTGGCAAATTCAACGCGTTACTGAAGGCCATGCTCGCGGCTATTTTTATGGGAACTGGAAAGTACTCTATCTGGTTGGAGCGGGGACTTTTGCACGTGTGTACCGGGGAGTTCACCGCAAGACGGGCGAAGTCAAGGCGATCAAGGTATTACGCAATCGATATAGCAGTGACGAAGATACGCGAGAACGATTTACTCGCGAAGCCAGGATGGTAATGAAGCTTCGGCATCCAAACATCGTACCGATCAATGAAGTTGAAGTTGATCGTGGACGAAGCTATATGGTGATGGATTTTGTCGAAGGCCAAAACCTTCGAGACTACGTTCGAACCCACAAGGCCCTCAATGTCAACGTCGCGCTAAGTATCCTTCGAGACCTTGCATCTGGACTAACCTATGCTGCCGAGAGTGGAATCACGCACCGTGATATGAAACTATCGAACGTGCTGCTGACTTCGACGGGAAATGCAAGGCTGGTGGACTTTGGATTGGCAACCGTCGACAAACAACTCGAAGACACCACCGCGGACGGTGTATTTAATCCGCGTTCGGTCGATTACGCGGGACTGGAAAAAGCATCCCACGCACCACGAAATGATCCCCGCAGCGATATCTATTTTTTGGGCTGCATGTTTTATCACATGTTAGCCGGTGTATCGCCTCTGGAGGAAACACGGGAACGACTTAGACGACTTGCAGTTCGCCGATATCGAGAGATTGTGCCTCTCACGAATCACGATGATTCTTTACCCCATCGAGTCGTCATTCTTTGCAACCGACTGATGGAATTGAATCCTGCAGATCGTATTCAAACTCCGACTCAGGCTTTACGTGAAATCGAATCCGTCATTGCAGCGACGGAATCGGGGGACTTGGCCAGATACGACAAAGAGCTTTCCGAGAAACACGCGCGGGAATATGCGAAGCTGGTACATCGGGAGGTCGAAGGCGCTGGCAAGACGGTTATGGTGGTCGAATCGAACATCAAGGTTCAGGATTCGCTTCGAGACCGATTGAAGGAATTGGGATACCGCGTCCTGATCACGGGCGATCCGGTCCGCGCGATTAACCGATTTAATGATCTTGATCCAGCCGAAGAGAGCCCTGCCGATTGCGTGATCTTTGGTTGTGCAGGTCTTGGCACCGCGGCCCTGGAAGCGTTTAATCGGTTTGCCACCCACGATTTTGGAAGGATGGTCCCGGCGATCTTGATGGTCGGTCCGAAACAGGAAAAGTATCTCGATCGAGCTGATTTTTCAGAGATTCGGACGCACTTGGAGTTACCCGTCAAATTCAAAAACGTTCGTCGTACGCTGAGAAAGTTGCTGAATATTCCGGATCCGCCGAATGATGTGCGGCGGCAAAAGGAGAAAACCCAATAAGTGGTTTTCAGTCCAGACTGGGTCGTTTAGTCTTTAGCGATGAATTCACTGCCAGTGATCGACGGCGATATCTACGACTTTCCTAAGTACTACGACCTGGTCTATGGATCCGACTGGAAAGCCGAATTCGATTTTCTTCGTCAACTCTTCCAGCGTCACGTCGAATTTGACGTCAATAGTCTGTTTGAACCTGCCTGCGGAACGGGCCGACTGTTATACCGATTCGCAAGAGCCGGATTACAAGTGGCAGGCAACGATTTGAATCGAAAGTCGATACAGTTTTGCAATCAACGCTTGGCTCGCTACGGTTTTGAACCCACCGCGACCGTTGGCGACATGAGTTGCTTTGAACTCGATTCATGTGTCGATGCGGCGTTCAACACAATTAACAGTTTCCGCCACTTGAATACACACGCTTTGGCAAAGTCTCATTTGGAATGTGTCGCTCGCGCGATTAAGCCGGGTGGGATTTATGTGCTGGGGCTACATCTTTCACCAGCCGAAGGGCTCGATACCTGTGACGCGGAAAGCTGGTCAGCGACACGTGGCTTGTTGACGGTGAACAGCAGAATATGGCTCGTCGAACGGAACTATCCAGAGCGATACGAGACGTTTGGCATGGCCTTTGACGTCTATACACCCACGAAACAATTTCAGATTCAAGATCAAGTCAGCTTTCGCACCTATACGGTTTCTCAAATCCAGGAACTCGTTGAATCGGTGGAGCATTTAGAGATCGCGTGCTGCTATGACTTTCGCTATGAAATTGAGCGTCCAATCAAACTGGATGAAACCGTGGAAGACGTCGTCCTGATTCTTCAGCGGACTTAGCCGAATTGCGGGGAGGATGTGAAGTGATGGGCTCCACTCGGCGCAGCTTATTTCTGCTTGCCGACACCGAACGAACACAACAGAGATAACAGACCGACTGCTGACAAACCAAAAAGTAAATAGGCGATTTTCGTGAGAATCTCACTTTGGATGTTCGAACCAACCCCGGGATTTTCTTGCCATTCGCCGAGTTCAATTTTTGTAGCCCGAGACCACCAATCCCACATTTGAGCTGCAGCCATCGTATCGATTTCCTCGTTGGATGTCTTTTCGATCAAGTCGGTATACTCCGAGATGGGGCTGTAAAGCCCGTTCGCATAGTTTAATAGCGCCATACCCGCGACCGCGGAAAGGACCGCGATCACGAGTCCACCCGAAAATAACCAGCTTTTCAGTCGTGAGCGGGATTGCCGAACCTGTGGGGGCCCACTCTGGCTTGTGCGTTGTTCGCTTTCTTGGGGAAGTTGCCTGAGTTCGCCGAGTTTAGGGATTTCGACGGCGGACTGACAGTTAGCACATTCGATTGTCTGTCCGGCATGACGCGTGGCAACCGGAAATGTCTCGTGGCAATCGGGACAAGGGAGTAGATATCGCGCCATAGGGTTCTCTTATGAATTAAATTTGTCCAGTGCTTGCAAGCAATTTGATCAATACGAACTGACAATCAAATTGTTTTGTCAACATAGCAAAAATCTGATTATAGGTGGCCGCCGGTTGACAATGAATTGGCCGGGCGATTTCTGGGCGGTTGATGCCGCCGTACCTGTTGCGAAGGAATATCGCTGGCGTGGGAAGGTTTGAGTCTAGTGCGGGAAATAGTAGCCATTTCGTGTTGTTTTAAACAGCTTTGACTTGCTCATCCGTATTTTTTCGACGCTTAAGACCATTTTCTGGGTGGACCGTCGGTCGACCCTATATACAATTTACTGTCCGCATATTGACGCTCTCGCTGTGCAACAGCCCAACCACGAAGATCTGACTGCCGTCGTTGTCTTCCAATTCAGAGTTTGATCGATCATGCGACATGCTTCACAGAAGCACCCCGGCGGGGGGACATTGAGAAAAATCGGAAAGCAAACATACAGGGCTGTTGATCACCTCGGTCTGACCAAGGACTCACTTTCGTCACGGAAAGACTATCCAATTGGAATAGTTTGACTCTGATTGATGATCGTGAGACGCCAAACACTGTCGTTAAGGCATTATTCGGGAGTTAAATGGTTGTCTAGACCTTCGAAATGGTTTGGGGTCGAACTAGTATGTACGGTGTTCAAACTTGAACTTAATCCATGTGTAACAGTCCTTGTCTGGTCAGATGCATTGGTTTGCTAATTGGAATCTTTTTCCAAATGTCGTACGCGGCGAAGGAACGCGCATTTAAGTGGTAGACTTAGAGCATTCAGTCGAGACTTGGGTTGACTGATGACGGATTTGAAACGCTCGTCATCGAAAATCAAAAAGATCTCGATAGTTATTTAACCCATACGACAAACCGCGCCGCAAATTGTTTTGAACAATGAGCGGCGCACGAGGAGTACGAAATTGTACGACGCACTACTCGCAGCAGATTTTGATAACGACACAACGATAACCCGTACTGGCGCTCCCGAGTTCCAGGACGCGGTTCAAAATGACATTCCGGCACCTGATCCGGATGCTCAAGATGAAAACGGTGTCGCAGCCAAAACCGGTGATGAAGAACTGCTTCCCGGGATTGATGAATCTGAATCATGGTCTGACGACCCGGTTCGGATGTACCTGACTCAAATGGGTGAGATTCCTCTTTTGACACGAACTCAAGAGATTTCTCTCGCCAAAGAAATCGAAGATACGCGACGGGAATTTCGCACCAAGTTATTGGAGTGCGATTATGTCATCCAATCGGCCTACAAAACGCTGAAACGGGTTCATCGAGGCGAATTGCCTTTTGACCGGACCGTTCAAGTTTCCGTAACCGACCGTCTTGAAAAAGAACAAATTCTCGGTCGTATTCCGCATAACCTGAGAACGCTTGACGTCTTGTTCAAACGGAATCGGCGAGACTTCTTGATTGCGTTTTCGAAAAGTCAAAGCAAGACGCGCCGTCGTACGGCCTGGGCGAATTTGGCCCGCCGTCGTCGCCGCGCAGTGCGCCTAATTGAAGAACTCGGTTTGCGGACTCAACGCATCGAGTCCATGATTCGCACGATCGAAGATTTCAGCGCTCGCGTTGATGAACTCAAAGCAAAAATCGCAAAGCACAAAAAGGCAAAAAAACCTGCAGCCGAACGACAGGAGTGGATCGTGGAAATGCGAAACATCCTGTTGGCATGCCAGGAATCGCCCGCCAGTCTGCGACATCGGGTGAAATTTCTTCGCCAGATTTATACCCAGTATCAAAAAGCCAAACGTGAACTCTCGGAAGGCAATTTGCGTTTGGTTGTTTCGATCGCCAAGAAATATCGGAACCGGGGCTTGAGCTTTTTGGATCTGATCCAGGAAGGCAATGCGGGACTCATGCGAGCGGTTGATAAGTTCGAATATCGCCGCGGCTTCAAGTTTTGCACCTACGCGACCTGGTGGATACGTCAGGCCATTACGCGAGCGGTTGCTGACCAAAGCCGGACCATTCGAATCCCCGTGCACATGGTCGAAACGATGTCTCGCGTTCGAACCGTATCGCGACAACTCCTCCAGGAACTTGGCCGCGAGCCAACGCTGGAAGAAGTTGCCCGTCGCTCAGAAACGACCGTTGACGAAGCTCGACGAGTTCTGGCGATGAGCCGATATCCAATCAGTCTCGATCGTCCCGTCGGGAACAGCGAAGACAGCCATTTCGGTGATCTTTTACCTGACGGCGAAGCCGAGAGCCCTTCCATCGGAGCCGCTCAAGAGATGCTCCGAGGCCGAATTCAAAAGGTCCTGAAGACGCTTAGCTATCGCGAACGCGAGATCATTAAGTTGCGTTACGGTCTTGGCGATGGATACAGCTATACTCTCGAAGAAGTAGGCCACATCTTTAAGGTGACCCGCGAACGGATCCGCCAGATCGAGGCTAAAGCCGTTCGTAAACTCCAACAACCAAGTCGAAGTCAGGAACTCGTTGGGTTCCTCGACTAAGTAAACCAGATTCAATCATGTAACGAAGGCCGGTCATTGACCGGCCTTTTGTTTTCAGTGGCTCGAGATACATGATGACTTCAGTGTCCCGAAAAGTTGAAGCCCTGCTTCGAACGGTTCTGAGCCATACGTCGACTTGATTCTTCTCGTTCGGAGTTCGAATTGGCTCGCGTCAAATAGGGCTCAGGTGTCGAAGTCTGCGCTTCAAGATAGACCATTTTGGGTTTCACGAGTTCTTCGACGGTGTATGTCTTAGTCCGTTCATCTTGCAGGGTGTAGAAAAACCCTAGCATGCCGACAACCGCAAACGATTCAATGATGATGGCACCAAAAATTGAACTTGATTTGTTTTGCCGGCGATTCCGTTTTTTGGCCATTTTTGAGCTCTCCTTTGAACACAAGGAATACGAGCAAACAGGATGCCGAGTTCAAAAAGAAAACAAAAAACTGCTAGCGTGTCAATAAAACCGTGGGAATAACCACAATCTGTTGCTCGTTTCATTTCGATTTCATGTTGCCTGTCCCTTATTCGCGACGCCCGCGCCATCAAACCGTTTTGCCTGTCCCCCAATTCCAGCTTCCTCCCCAAAACCAGCATCCGTCCCCTAAGCGAGTCAAGATTCACAACAATTCTGCGAGGGCGTCGCACAAGTCGGGATACTCGAATCCGAACCCCTCATCCATCAGTCGCTTTGGTATTACGTATCGACCGTACAAAGCTAATTCAGGATCGGTACGCAGCAACCAATGCGCACCAACGCGGACCATCGACTCGGTTGCTGGCCATCCGAACGGTATTCGCATCCCCATGCGGAGTTTTCGCATGAAATCTCCTTGTGATTCTGGATTCGGTGAACTGGCAATGTATACGCCCTTCATCGACGTATCGCGGATCGCACGTTCAAATATGCGGTTGATATCTCTTTCATGAATCCAGCTCATCCCTTGCATGCCGCTGCCAACCCTTCCGCCTAAGCCAAGCCTCGCTAAGAAACGCAATCGCGATAATGCGCCACCGCCCGCGCCGCGATCTCGTCCGACGACGAAGCTTGTTCGTAAGATAACGCCGCGCTGGCCGGACATAATTGAGGCTGCAAACTCACTTTCCCAAGCCTTGCCAACATCCGGCGCAAAGCCGTATCCGAATGGCGAATCTTCTATGCAAATAGCTGTTGGAGGATCGCCGTAAATATGCGCCGTGCTCATTTGCACCCAGACCGGCGGCGGCGAAACAACCGATCGCATTGCCTCGCCAAGCACACGCGTGGCTTCAACGCGTGATCGCAGAATCTCATCCCGATGATCCGGAGTCTTGATGCAATCGACGGTACGTCCGACCAAATTGACGACCGCATCGGCGCCATTCAAAGCCGACTTCCAATCGTTCAAATTTCGGGCGTCCCACCCGACAAAGTCCCAAGGTCCACTGGGCTTTGGGGGATTTCGCGACAGGATCGTGACCAAGGCGCTATGTTCCGCAAGATAGTGGGCGAGCGATATGCCTAAGAAGCCGCTACCCCCGGCGATGACGATTCGCTTCGATGTGTCTGGGTTTACCACATTTGACCCCGTAAGAATCCGAAACGTTCTCTTTCAACCGTAATACCTGGGCTAGCTTAACCGAATGTCCGATCAGAACCTGTCAATTGAATGCCAGCGCGGTTACGATACTTGTGCCGGATATCGCGTGTTTTGGTGGTTCGCAATATCGAAGCATTTGTCCTCATCATGTCCGCAAAGTCTGATTTATTGTCTGTGGAAGATCTTCAATTAAAGCGCGATAAACTGGCAGAACAGTACTTCGATTTGCTGTCGTTCGAACCGTATCCTGTCCAGGAAGAGGCGTTGTTTGCCTGGTTTGCCTCCGATCAGGGAGTTCTGGTCTGCGCGCCAACCGGAATGGGAAAGACCTTGATCGCTGAAGCGGCGATGTTTGAAGCCTTGAAGCTGGGCAAACAGGCTTATTACACGACGCCGCTGATCGCTCTCACCGATCAGAAGTTTCACGAAATGCGCGAACGGGTCACTGAATGGGGTTTTTCCCCAGACGATGTCGGCTTGGTTACTGGCAATCGGAAAGTTAACCCCGATGCCAGGATTCTCGTGGTTGTGGCTGAAATTCTTCTCAATCGTCTGCTTCACTCCGAGGCATTTGATTTCTCCGAGGTGTGGGCTGTGGTCATGGACGAGTTTCACAGCTTCAACGATCCGGAACGCGGAATCGTTTGGGAGTTCGGACTCGGATTGTTGCCAGCAGATGTGAAAACGCTCTTGCTTTCTGCCACGGTCGGCAACTCGCGAGAATTTACGGCTTGGCTAAACCGGGCTCACAATCGCAAATTGCAACTGGTGGAAAGCCAGGACCGCAAAGTGCCTCTGTCGTTTCAGTGGGTCGAAGACGCACTGCTTTCCGATCATATCGAATCGATGGTCAACGTCGACGACGAGTTGCGTATGACCCCGGCGTTGTTGTTTTGTTTCAATCGGGAACAATGTTGGACGGTTGCCGAGCAACTGAAGGGCAAAAAATGTGTCATTCCTGATCAACAGAAACAACTCACATCGAGACTGGAGGCGTATGACTGGTCCCTGGGCGTGGGGCCAAAGCTGAAACAGGTCTTGATGCGTGGGATCGGCGTTCATCACGCCGGTGTGTTGCCCCGTTACCGTCGCATCGTCGAGGAACTGTTTCAAGAAAAACTCCTGAGTGTTTGCGTTTGTACCGAAACTCTCGCCGCCGGAATCAACTTGCCTGCGCGCAGCGTTGTCCTTCCGACGTTGATGAAAGGACCACCGAAAAAACTGAAGCTGATCGAAGCCAGTTCGGCTCATCAGATGTTCGGTCGTGCGGGTCGACCGCAGTTCGATGACCAGGGTTACGTCTATGCGTTGCCGCACGAAGACGACGTCAAGATTCTGCGCTGGAAAGAAAAGTACGATCAGATTCCTGAAGACACCAAGGATCCGGGACTGCGAAAAGCAAAAAAGGCTCTCAAAAAGAAACAACCTAAACGTCGCGAAGGCCAACATTACTGGAACGAGGCTCAATTCCAACAGTTGATCAAAGCGCCCTCCGCGGATTTGGCCAGTCGCGGCCCGCTACCTTGGC
The DNA here is from genome assembly GCA_024638965.1 of Planctomycetaceae bacterium. Taxonomy (GTDB): domain Bacteria; phylum Planctomycetota; class Planctomycetia; order Pirellulales; family Pirellulaceae; genus Mariniblastus. The sequence continues at coordinate 1,858 of JAHEJI010000027.1, read as the reverse complement.
GATTGCTCGTGTATATGTTGGATGCCTCGCCAGATGTCGAAAAAATCCGGCAACTCGTACGCGGTCGGTTGCTTAAGCCTGCCGAACAGGTAAACGCGCAAAAACAACTTAACCGCATGCTAATCACGCTGTGGCGAGGCGGTTACATTCAGCTGGAACCCAAACCGCCGCTGACTGATTCCGCCGATTCCACGGACAACGACGTGACGGAGTCAACGGAGCCGGACACGCCGGCAGTTCTAACGCTTGATTTAGGTCAGAAGCGGTCGGAGCCCAAGCCAGATCCAAGCGTCGCCGAAAAAAAGAAATCTGAACAACCAGATGAACCGGCTAAACCGCTATACAAGCCAGATTTTGCGCGGCCCACCGAAACGATGTCGGATCTGCTCTTGCTGCGTGGCGTTCACCCTCTCTACGCCGTCTTTTTGATGAATCATCTGGGTATCGCCGATAAGAACGAGCGAATCATGGCCTTCGAGAGTATCCTCGAATTGTCCCGTTCGCTGGGTCGCGCGATACGTGTGCCGGGACACCAAGAACTTCCGCCTGGACCCTTGCAAACAACCCGCCTGGATTCGCAGCTTTTGAAACTGGGTTTGGCGACGGCAGAAGAACTCGGCGCGCTTTCAACAGAAGAAGAGGAAGATCGTCGCGGTTGGATCGACACGGATGAATACGTTCCTGTGCTCACTTTGCCTCACAAACTTCATCGGCTGTTCCAATACGATTTTCCCGGGATCCACGACGTCCGAGTCTGGCCAGTTTGGGTGGCCGGCGAAGTTCTTCAGTATGGTGACGATTTCAACAAGTACATTACCAGCAACAAACTTCAAAAACAGGAAGGGATCGTCTTCCGTCACTTGTTGCGATTAATATTGTTGCTCGATGAGATGGCGGCGCTCTGTCCCCCCGATGTGACTCACAATCAGTGGCAAGACGATCTGGGCGAAATTGCCGACCAGCTCGAATCCATTTGCCGGCATGTCGATCCTTACAGTACCGATCAGTGGCTGGCTGATTCGCGGTCAACGGTGAACACTTAGGTGTGAATATTGGGTCCAAGGATGATATAAGCGCATCGTTTTACCGGGTGGGCAACTCCTCCGTTGGGCATGCGGATAAAAGAAATCGGCAGCTGAGCCTGCCAGGACTCATTATGCGGCGGCAGGATTGCATCCGCAGAAGTGCCCGCCTTTCGTTGGCACTGAAGCGATCGAACACGTATCGGGACCTCGTAGCGGCCAGAGGTACGGTGACGTTACCCCATTGAGTCCCTTTGCCGCATAGATCTTTTTCTCGTAGTAATTCTTTACCTTGACGCGGTCATCCTGGTTACCCCCCAACAACTTCAATCGTTTACCGCCGCTTATCCAAGTGTCACCGATTTCGTTGCTGCCACTTGGCAGATTTTTCCAACGATCAAGAAATGCGACGTGGTTGGAACGCGTTCCGTTTTTCGAATGACCTAACAGAATTACGCAGCCCCTTTTTGGTTCCTTGAGTGCGTTGAAATGCCATTTGGAACGCTTGCGGAAAGACTCGTTGCTTCCATTTCCGGTATGGCTGTAGCCGGAGCGATGAAGACACCAATTTACAAACGCCGCACACCAGTGAATGTTTGAGCCGTCTCTTGCGCCTTGCCCATCGGTGTGGCGAGTCGCTCCAAAAAAGGGCGAAGCCATGAAATATTGCTCATCGATATCTACTTCCGTTTCAACCATCGATTCCCACCGCTTGCGTTCTTGATTGGCATATTGCATCCACAGAGGTCCCGTGCCAGACGGTGACTCATTTGTTGCAATCTGACTGAGAATATTTTCGATATCTCTCTGAATCTCCAACCATTCTTTGATCAAAG
>JAHEJI010000181.1 GCA_024638965.1 Planctomycetaceae bacterium | reverse complement strand
TGCGGAGTTGTCGAAGGCGTTGGGCTTGAAACATCCAGACAGTTCTGCCAACCTGACGCGGCGCGCAATGAGCCGCCTTGGAAAATCAACGAGCTATCGAAAAAGGTTCGAAGTTATTAAGGAGCGACTGTTGAAAACCGAAAACCAAGTCTGACCCTAAACACTCTTTCTCTAAACACTCTTCTAAACACTCTTTGCCTGACCCTAAACACTCTTTCGGAAAGTGCCTCGCAGATCCAAGACTATGATTTTGGAAATCTGGTTCACCAACTGATGGCAAAAAGTCGAATGGAAGCCACGCCATTTCGAATCGAATATTCTTCGGCGGAAAATCATATGATCTTCGCCGAGTCGTTCGAACGAACACGAATTTTTCGGAAACATAGAAACCCGAAAGAAAGGGATAAATTGCTAAACTCACGGAGCGGTGATAACGGACATCGCTTGGAAATAGACTCCAAACTGGACACCATGGCCGTATTGCCGGTGATGATTTGGAAAGGAATTTTCCAGCGTTTCAGCAGTCGGTTAATGTTGTATTCGACGGAAGACAATAAGTTGCGCGTCACTGGCGGTTTGTTTCACGCTGATAGTGATGATTGATGACAGGATTTCGCATCCATTTGGCTGGCCTTCGGTTGAAGATCACCTTGCCAATGACTCCATTTATAATAGGTGGAGATTCGCGTTTCGGAACTACGGTATTTGAATTTTAAATGAAACAACGCATCGAGTTAGCGGATGACGGCAGCTGTCGTTGTGCCGTTGCTAATCATGGGGAAGAACAGTCGGAATCTGAGTAAACGGAGGGGTTTATCCACCAGTAAACGCCCATTTGAGGATTTCCCCGATTCTTGGCGATTTGCCTTGCCACAAGATTCCGACGCGGAAAATTCTGGCGGCAAGATAAACAATGAAGATCGTGGCAATCGCCGTCAAGATGAACCCCAGCACTGGCTGCCACCACGGAATTGACTGACCGGTCGCCAAGCGAAGCATCATCGTTGTCGGAGTGGCGGGTGGGAATAGCGAAAATCCGGTGGCCAGTTTGCCGAGGGGCTCGCGAACAATGAAAATCCAGACAAACATCGGACTCATCAAGAGCATCCAAACCGGCAATAACATCGTTTGGGCTTCTTTCAACTGCGAAACCGAAGCTCCGATTGCCATAAAGATCGCCGCGTAAAAAAGAACTCCCATGATTTGAAAGACGATAAACCACGGGGCCAGCTCAAATGGTATTTTGTCCGTCCAGCCTCGGTAGATGCACATCACGTAGGCTCCCGCCAGGTAAATCACAAAAACCGTCAATGAGCCGGCTACCGTTCCGAGCAGTTTGCCCGTCATTAACTGCATTGGGTTGGCGCTTCCGAGTAAGACTTCGGCGATGCGTTGCGATTTTTCTTCGAGCACGCTTTCGAGCATGGGTTGTGATGCCATGAAGATGACCATGAACATCAGCATCATCACGACCATCGGCAAGAAGATGGCGGTCAGCGTGTCTTTGCCTTTGTTAGTCGTGATTTTTCCATCACTCGATTTTTCGACAAGTCCCATTCCGACTACCTGCATCGGCAAACTGGCTTCTTGAACCAGGATTGCTAACTCCGGAACATTATTTTTTTTGCCAATATCGTTTAATCGTTTGGCTTTGACCGTTTCGTTGATGACTTGCGCGATCCAACTGCGAGCGTTAGAAAGGCTGGAGCTTTGGGAAAAAAAACGAATTTTGCCCGAATCGTCCTCATCGACAGCTCGTATTTCATCTATGTTTTCGAGATCGTCCTCTGTAGTCTGGTCAGATTCCAAGGCTCCGTTTGAAGCATAATTCGATTGACGGGGTTCCAGTGCGGTTGCGGGAATTTCGACAAAGGCATAAAGGTCCTGGGATTTGATTTGGTTGGAAAGCTCAACTCGCAGTTCATCCGTGACTTCACCTTCGATTATTTCGATGAAATATTCCTCTCGCGTCGCTCCAGGAGAAACATCTCCTTCACCAATACCATTTAGTTTGGCCAGCGTGTCATTTCTCTGTTTGGCGTTGATTTGAATCGTTTCGGCGAATTCACCGGTCTGGTCTGAAATCGCGATCTTGCGTTGCTTGGTCTCCCCAACATTTTGCAATAATTCCATTGCCAGAATTCCGCCGCCCATGAGAATGGGCATCATGATGATCGAAGCAAGAAATGCTTTCGTACCCACCATGGCTCGATATTCGCGAAGCGCAATCGTGACAATTTTTCTCATGTGATTCAGCTGTTTTCGTTGATTAGAGCGACAACGCCATATTCGATCTCTCGCCCGGAAAAACACGATGTTTCACGCAGATGTGAGCGGCAACACGCTAGCCGCCGGTTCGATATAGAAAAATCGGCGCCTTGCCGCTCAGACATAACACTTCATGTTTTCCACAATATAAAGAATTCGAGTGTTTTTTTACATGCAGCATAGCGAAGATGACTAGCCCGCATTTCTCAAGTCGTAGGCTGGCAACGAGCAAACGTTGTCATTGCCGGAGCTGCAGCCGCTTTTCTGGAAGCAAAGCAAAAAAACAGCTTGCAAGTCGAATTAATGGCCTTCGCGCTGTTCCGGGAAAGCACACACGCAACCATGTTTTCGGCCTAAGAGAAAAATCCCGGCGAATCGCGCGGATTTTCGCAGCCCGATTCGTGAGAATTGGGCAATACAATATTCTCCGAAGTCTCACGACTTCAGCTACAAAATCGTTTCGCATCGGGCGCATATTTCCCTGTGCAAAACTGTCTTGCGAAGCGTCCGAATTGAAAAGAGCTACTTTTGTATTTTTCTAAGCTCTTGCATTTTTTTGAAGAGATCTTCGACTTTTTGTTGGGCCTCGGATTGGACGGCTCGAGCGTAAGTCGCCTGGGCTTCGATTTCTTTCAGCTTTTCGTTGGCCTTGGCGACGGCCGCTTCCTGCACGGTGTATGCGTCGCGAGCGGATTTCAGTTCCGCGGCGAGCTGTTCCAGCTGAGCGATAAAGCCAATTTCATTCTCCCAGCGATTCGCATTTGCCAGGGCTTGGTCAACGTGCAGCTTCGCCGCGTCGGCCGTCGCGCGGGCCGCCAGCAGCTGATCGTTCATTGCACCGATCTGCGTTTCGAATTGAGCGATTTGTTGATTAATCACGTCCATTTCCGATTTCGCGGTAGCTGTTGATTGCGTCAACTGTTCGACTTGTTTTTGCGTTGTGATTTTCATCTGATCGGATTTGGCGACCAATCCGTTTAGTTCTACGACTCGCGATTGGAGCTGCTGGAGTTTCGCCCCAAGTTGCTCCACCGTTTTCAAAATTTCAACATCACCCGAAAGTTTCTGGGCGGCTTCGTTTGCCTTGCTGTGCGATTCCGCAAGGAGAGGTTTGGCTTCGGTTTTCACCGTCAATTCTTTGCGCCATCGATCCTGTTCAGCAACTGTCGAAACAAGCTGTTTTTGTGCGGTCACCAATTGGTTTTGGACTTGGACAAGAGCCGCCTGTTTGGTTTGCTGCTGTTGTTTTGCCTGCTGCAGTGATCCGGTGAGTTCAGTTAACGTCTTTTCAAGTTCGGCCACCTTTGCTGCCAACGGAGCGTGGGTCTGTTGAGTCTGATGAACTTGAGCTTGTGCCGAATTTAGCCGCTCGGCCAGCGTCGGAGGGTTCGGATCCAGATTGCCAGCGAGTTTCGTGTCGGTTGCATTCCAGGCTTGTACAGCACCCGTCCAATCGCCGGCGATCACGCGCTGAGTCTCATCGCAATAGGTTGCCAAAACGGCGATATCGGTGAGTCCACCGAATTGTTGAATTTGCGCACCATCTTGTGTCCAGGTCCGAACCAATTTGTCGCGTCCGGAAGTGACCAACGTGCCATCGCGGGCAAATTCAATGGACGTGACACCGGGAGCATGACTCGCCCAGTTCTTGATTTGTTTTCCGTTTTCGGCTTCCCAAATCCGAATCGTGGTGTCTTCGCTTGCGGAAGCAACAGCTTTCCCGTCGATGCGCCAACTGATTCCGCTGATCATTTTGGTGTGGGCTTTGAGCGTGAGATGTTCGGTACCGTCTTCGGTATACCAAAGCTGAAGACCGCCATTGCGATCTCCTGTGGCAAGGTATTTCCCGTCGGGGCTGAATTCGATCGCCGTCACCCAATCGGTGTGTTTTTTGAGTTCGTACTGCAGGCTTCCATCCGAGGTCGAATAAACTTTGACGAGTTTTTGTGGGCCGCCCAATGCAAGGAGTGAATGATCGGGGCTCAAATCGGCGGCCAGCACCGCATCTAATTCGTCTCCGAATTGCCCGATTTCTTCACCCGTCCTTACGTTCCATAAGGTGACCAGGCCTTTGGCTCCATTGATGCCACCACCCCCAATCAACAATGCTCCATTACGGCTGAAGCGAAGCGAATTGGCCTGTCCCTCGGCAAGTGGAAGCACACCAATCAGCTGTAACGTACTCGTGTTGTAGAGCAACACCTGCTTCGGAGCGCCGATCGCGACGACAGGAGCCCATGGGCTGGTCGCCAACGCAGTCGGTGCTGAAGCCCGACTGGTTCTCAGTGCTGGTTCCAGCGGCATTCGCGCCGGGATCGGCAAAACTTCCGGACGTGCAGTAGGCGATTCCGACATGGCCATGTCAAATTTCGGCTTGATCACGGCCTTGCTTCCTGAATTTTCCAACGCTCCACCATCAATCCACTTACGGATCAATTCAATCTCCTTATCGGGAATCTTTCCAGCTGGCGGCATCTCAGGCCCATCTTCGTATGACACGAGTGAAAAGAGATAGGTGCTACCGGAATCACCGGCCTCGATACCGGACCCGCTGGCTCCGCCTTGCATCAGGCTCGCCAGACTGGTCACATCCAAGTCGCTGGATTTCTTGTCCGCATTGTGGCAAGTTGAACACCGTTTCCGCAGCAGCGGGCCGATGTGATCGTCGAAGGTAATCTTCTCAGCCGATGTTTCATCAGCTGACGATACGTCTGGACGGAGCAAGATCGTGATCGAGCACAAAATCACAATTGCGATTTTGAAAACTGGGAATCGGGTTTTGGTGTGGTTTAAAATCATGATCGTCTTAATGATTGAATACGAATTCTCTCGAATTCAGCAACGCCCAGAAAAGGTCCTCTAATCCAGGCTGTTTGTTTTCTTCTTTGTTGAGTTCATCCATGATTTGTTGTCGTTCGGTATCGTTGGGTTGACGTGTCAGACAACGCAGATAAAGTTCGTCAACAATTTCCTCAGGCGATTTTTGCTCATCGAGCATTCGTTTGACCAAATTGCCCTGCTTGATCTTGTTATGAGCGGATTCTCCATTGAGCAGGTGCAGTGCCTGGGACAGGTTGGGTTCCATTTTGACTTCGCAGGCACACACGGTTTCTCGTTTTGCGCGGCCGAACGTTGTCAGGAAGTAGTTAGACGTATTTCCATCAGCAATTTGGACGGCTCTTGCCCCGAGTGGAAGCCCGCGAAACTTGTCTTTGGTTTCGGTGATTTTGCTGATGACATCGAGCAAAACCTCGGCCCGAATTCTCCTTAACGATGAGTGCGAAAAGTTCGTAAGATCAGACTCGTTCGTTTCATTCGTTGATGTGCTGAGCTGATACGTTCGCGAGTTACAGATGTCTCGAACCATTTTTTTGAAATCGAAATTGTATTCCGCAAATTTCTTGCCGAGGTCATCCAGTAACTCGGGATTAACCGCGGGATTACTGACGCGAACGTCATCGACTTCATTAACGATGCCCTTTCCGAAAAAATGGGCCCAGACGATATTGGCAAGGTTCTTGGCAAAATAAGGGTTTTCTGGTGACGCCAGCCATTCGGCCATGACGACGCGACGGTCTCGACCCTTCAGATCGGGAACTTCACCGCCAAGAAACTTTGGCTTCATCATTGCCCCGGTAACCGGGTGTTTCGTTTCACCGCCGCGACGATTGAATACGATCTGTTCACGGGGGTCTTCGGCTGGTTTCCGGCCGATTTGTGCAAAGAAGGCGGCAAAGCTGTAGTAATCGTCCATCGTCCAGCGATCGAACGGATGGTTATGGCATTGGGTGCATTGGATTCGCATTCCCATAAAGACCTGTGCCACATTCTCTGCGACTTTTAGATTGTTTTGTTCATTCTGGTAATAATTTGTTGCGGGACTGCTAAATGTGCCGCCTTCGCTTCCCAACAATGAGCGAACCATCTGGTCCACAGGGATTTCATCTGCAATTTGTTGCTGCAGCCAGTTGTAGTACAGAAGTGTCGATTTGTAGCTGACCAGCCGCGTCGAGCGGATTTGAAGTAACTCCGACCATTTCATGACCCACAGCTCAACGAATTCTTTTCGTTCCAGCAGCTCGTCGACCAGTTTTGCCCGTTTGTTGGGGTCTTCGTCAGCAATAAAGGCCACGACTTGTTCGGAAGTCGGAACGGTTCCGCAGATGTCGAGTGATGCGCGACGAAGGAACTCGTTGTCGCTGCAGACTTCGGAGGGCTGAATGCGGAGCTTGCGAAGCTTTTTGTGAATGTGAGTGTCGATGTAGTTGTTTTCTTGCACGTCATTCCATGTGAATGCGTGCGATTTGGGAAGTGTAATAAAATCAACGCCAACCGTATGGGTATCGAATCGCGCCATCACAAACGACTCACCCCGATTTTTGGCCGTGACCACGCCCGTTTGTGAAACGTTGACGGCATTTTCGTTATTGGTACTGAAGTAGGAAAGCGAAGTGACATCGCGATCCGTGCCGTCTGAATATTTAGCCACCACGGCCAGCTGTTGTTGCTCCTCCGCTCCATCCAGCAAACCGCTTTTCGGGTAAACCTCGATGCCGGTCACGGCCGGGACTTCGCCGGGGTCATTCTGGGCGCCATTTTTCAGCCATTCCATCAACGTTTCGTAATACTGCGATTCTGGCTTGAATAATGCACCGCCAGTGTGCGGAACGGCTTCAGTGGGTTTGGCGATCAGCATGCATTCTGCGGGCGTCGCAAGGTTGATTCGTCGTCCCAGCATTTCTCGAGTCAGTCGATGATAATCGCCTTGTGGATCAAACCCGTAGAGTGATAGTCGAAAACCGTCTTTCCCTCGCGCGGCACCGTGACAGCTTCCTGAGTTGCAACCCGTTTTCGCGAAAACGGGCATCACGTCGTTCTTGAAACTAATGGGTGGCCGCACCACGGCATTCTGAACTTTGACGGGAACATCAACTGTAAATTTGTCGTAGCTGATTTTGACCCTGGTTTCGCCATCGGCGAGCGGATACAAAATGTTACTGCTCCGACGCACAAGCTGTGGATTCTCAATTTCCAAATTCACGCGATGGGTCACATCGCGTGTGATTCCATTGTCAAATACGAGTTGGCACACAAGGGATTGCAAGTCCCGATTCGTCGTCAGGTCGACCGTTGTCGGAAAAACGAGAAGTTCTGTCGGGGCGGCATCAACAGCGGCTGTCGCGGCTGTCGGAGTCGCAGCAGCCGGCTTCGTGGTTGAGTTTTCATTCTCAAGCGCAACTGCAATCGACGAACAGAGTGTCAGATGGCAAGCGACAACGATCACGGCGTACTGCAGGTGGCGTGTGAAATTGGCAATCATTTGTTTTGCTCGGGTGAGTTATCCGGTTGTGGCGGCGCAATGGCCTCCGTTTTCTTGACAGCCGGTTTTGTTGCGACGGCTGGTTTTTTGGGTGGCTTGGGCTTGGTGATCTGGAGTTGACTTCGACCTGCCGTTGAAACGACAGGTTCGCCGTTGTGTGTGATGGTCACGCGACAAAATAATCCTTTGTGGTTTCCGACGGGGCTTTTATCTGTGGTCTGGACATCAAAAACGAGTTCTTGAGTTTCTTTGTTAAACGTCAACGGCGGGATTGTTATGTTGGGCGGAATTCCCAGCATCTCCGCCGTGGCTTCTCCTTCAAAACTGGCCGCATGTGTTAATTTGCAAGTGATCTTTGGTGATTCGCCTTGGACACACTTCGTTTTCGGTATTTGAAACGTGACGAATGGCTGGGCGATCTCCAGTTCAGCCAATTGAGTCGACACCCAGGATGCGCCGTTGTTGTTTCCCCAGCCAATCGCGTAGACCGGCCACTTGCCAAGCTGCGCGTTCCCGTTTGCATTGAGCGGGTAGTCAACTTCTGATTTGTCTTTGGGAATCACCACCTGATAGGTCGTTCCGACGCCGGGTGGCCGAAAAGGAAACTGGACTCGAATCTGTCCATCAAAGCCTTCGTCTCGATGAGCGACGACGTTCAGCACCTTGCTGCCGTTACGAACGATCGGTGAATTGGGTTGCACGATTTCCAGCTTGAACGGAACCTTTTCCGTGACGGCCATCCCAAGTTGGTTTACTTGACAGCCAAAGTAACGAGTATTATTTGGTACGCCCAAAGCAAAGTCGGCGATATTCAGGAAACCGCCGGTGATATTCTTTTCGGCTTCAACATGGCGGCCTTTAAGATCGACCAACGAACCACCCAGTTCAGCAGTTTCTTCCGCTTCAAAGACCACCGGCATCAAACTCAACTGAGGTGGCATCGGTTGAGCCACCATTTTGATTCCAGGGGGCAAGCCTTCATTAAGCAACTCGAGCGGCCCACCAAAATCAGCTCTGCGGGCGTTGATCAAAGTTGCGAAGCGATTGCCGCGCGGGACAGATATGGTCTGACGTTGTTGTGAATAACGATCAACGCGCGGAATCATGAACACCAGCGACGGGGCAATCGGATTGAACTCAACCCGATAAACGAATCCTGGATCGCCTCGATTCAAATGATCGCGGACTCGCAGAAAATATTCGCCGTCTGCAGGAGCCTGAAACCGGATGTAGCAATCTGGTCGGCGGGTGTCGTCATCGCCAACAATATGTTTCTTGTCAGCGGCAAAGATGTTAATCACCGGATCAAGTCCAGAACCAATTCGCCTAGCGAAACATTGAACGTGAAATGCCTGCCCGGCTTTTGCCGTGAACTTGAAAAAGTCCTGGTCACCAGCGGCTTGGATAATCCCGTTGAAGGCATGCGGCATTTCGATAGCGGCAAGGTTTTCGAAATCGTTATTGGGTTCGACTTCAAGGTAGTTGGGGACGCTCGCAATTCGAAAACCGACGGCCGATGGCGAAATGCCGGATTCATCTTCATAAAAGTAACCCTTACGGAAGGCCTCTGTTTGTGGCACGTCGATTTGTTTCGTGATTTCACCGAGCGGATCTCCAAGCAACTTGATTTCCATTTTGCCACCGGCGGGACCACCAGCCGGATAGGCAACAGCAGGTCGCGGAAAGTTTCCAACATGCAGTCGGTACCGACAATTAGGGTTGCCACCGTAGGACGTTTCGCGAACCATGACGAGATAATCGCCATCCTCTGGAATTTTCACGCTCACGAATCCATCCTGCTTAAATTGGGGCGTGTCGTCCGAAACGGCAATCTCAAAACGATCTTTGTTGAGAACCGCGATGAACGGGTCGAACATGGCTCCCAGACGAACGGCTTCGATTTCGACCGATAGCCGTTGGTCTTTGGTTGCCGAGACGAGGAAGTAATCAACATCTTCGTTCGTTACAACGCCGTTGATCGTCACGTTTTGTTCGATTTTTTCAGCCGTTTCGATCGTGTTATTCGATTCTTTTTCCGTGACGTCTTTCAAAGCTCCCACGTAAAACGACCGGTAATCGGAAATTCCTGTTTTGGTACGAACTTGCGCCACGTGTTCGCCAAGCCGGCAATCGGGTGCGACTTTGATCGAAACATTAATGTTATTCGCGTCGATCGCTTCAATACCGGTGACTTCGACCCCACTGTCGTAAAGAAAGATCTCTTCCGCGTCGTTCAAACGGGCACCGGTAAACTTCAGCGTGTGCTCGCCACCGCGTTGAACGCCTCGCGGCGTAATGATGCTCAATGTTGGAGAAGACACCACCGGTGTTGCGGCCGGTGCACGTGATTCAAAAACAAGGAACGACGCGCCTAATAACAGTGCGAATAGAATCGTCTTCATGTTCAGGCCTGCCGCGTCTTGCGGGGTATAAGATCTCATGATCAATCGTCAGTTAAAGATTATGCCAACAACTCGGTACAGATTTTACCGCCGTTGACGATTTCAATTGGACGGTCGCCGGGCGCCATTAGTTCTTTGTCGGCGACGATGCCCAGACATTTGTACATCGTAGTTGCCCAGTCCTCGACGGACAGCGCGTCTTCTTCCGGCTCGCTCGCAGTTGCATTGGAACTGCCGTAGACTTGTCCGCGTTTGATTCCGCCACCCGCCATGACGGTGCTAAACACTTTCGGCCAGTGATCGCGTCCGGCGTTTGCATTGATTTTTGGCGTCCGCCCAAATTCCGAACAAACACAGACGAGCGTGGAATCAAGCAAGCCGCGTTGATCAAGGTCGCTGATCAAGGTCGAAAGACCCTGGTCCAGGGCTGGAACCTGGTTTTTCATCTGTCGCTCAATTCCATCGTGATGGTCCCAGCCGCCGTAGGTCAGCGTCACAAATCGCACGCCGGCTTCGACCAGTCGCCGGGCAAGCAACATCCGTGCGCCCGCTGTGTTGCGGCCATAGGCGTCGCGAACTTTCGGATCTTCTTTTTCGATGTCAAACGCTTCTCGCGCCTGCTGCGAACTCACCAAGCTGTAGGCGCGTTGATAGAACGTATCAACAGCATCCAGTGCATCAGATTTTTCTTTTTTGCGGAAATGATCGTTTACCACGTCCATCATCCTGCGTCTCCGCGCAAACTGTTCGGCTTCAACACCTGACGGTAACGAAAGATCACGAACACGAAAACCGTTCTGAGCCGGATCAGCCCCAAGACTGAATCCAGCGTAAGACGAACTCAGATAGCCTGTGCCGGCGTACGGATTAGGCTGGTTAGGAATCAAAACGTAAGGCGGCAAATTATTGCGCGGTCCGAACTCATGCGCGACAACGCTTCCCATGCTCGGGAATTGCAATGCCGGACTTGGACGATAGCCCGTAAACATGTTGTGGGTGCCGCGTTCATGAGCCGCCTCACCATGAGTCATGCTGCGAATGATCGTCAGTTTGTCGGCAATCTTCGCGGTCTTCCCAAATAACTGACCGACCCGAACACCCGTCAAATTGGTCTCGATACTCGACAATGGCCCACGATATTCCAGCGGCGCATAAGGCTTGGGATCAAATGTTTCTTGATGAGCCATGCCTCCGGGCAGAAAAATAAAGATAACCGATTTGGCCGTGCCTTCTTTACTTTCGTAGTGTTTCTGATCGGCCTGTGCCGAACGGATGCGAAAGAAATTCGTGAGAGTCAAACCACCAACGGCTCCAACCGTAAGCAGATTGCGACGACTGAGAAAATGGTCAGGGCACTTCTTCATCAAGATCTCCAACAAGTAGGTGGTTGTGCTTTTGAACGATGCAAATTTAATGAATCGAAAATAAAATCCGATCTACAGATATCTGTCCGAATTCGCCCGGACTCGATTAATATGCGTTCAACTACTGCGTAAATCTGCGGCGGAGTACCACTGCTCTGTTCTCTGAAACAGAATAACCGATCGAAAATTCAACGTCAATTTCGCGACCACAGGATGTAAGTTCAATCGCGGCAAGTGGTTATTCGCCATTCGAGTAGGTGAGCTAAAACGCACACCGCCATTTATGGTTGTTATTAAGGCTTTTCTGCTAAAAATGTGACGTAAATTGGGACGTAAAAGGGCGCAAAAGTGAAGGGAATTTTTGCGGAACAAAATTAACCTTTTTTTCATTGGATCCCTTACATATCCCAATAAATTCTTGTTAATATTTTAGTCTCATTCCGGCCTATCCGGCGTTTGAATTTGCATCTCTGAGCATCCACGATCCCGGATAGGCTTTTTTCATGCGCGGTTGGAAACGACGAATTCG
>JAHEJI010000278.1 GCA_024638965.1 Planctomycetaceae bacterium | reverse complement strand
CGAAACTCGATGATCTAGCGAGAATGATCAAACGCGCCTGTGAGACTCAACAACTCGAAAAAGAAAACATACAACTCAAAGCAGTGATCAAACGCCAGCTTCCAGGCCATGAAATGATTGGCACATCGCCCGCCATGCAGGAGGTGTTCCGGTTGATCGAACGGACAGCCGAATCGGACAAACCTGTGTTGATTCAGGGGGAAAGCGGCACAGGTAAAGAACTGGTCGCTCGAGCAATCCACAAATCCAGTCCGCTCGCCGACAAACCTCTCGTCGTAATCAATTGTGCGGCGCTTGCCGAACAACTATTGGAAAGCGAGCTGTTTGGTCACGAAAAAGGCTCATTTACTGGTGCGATCGCGGCCAAGCCAGGGTTGTTTGAAATTGCCGACGGCGGAACCCTGTTTATCGACGAGTTCGGTGAAATGAGCGGTTCGCTTCAGGCCAAATTGTTGCGAGTTCTTGAAGACGGTTCGATGAGACGAGTCGGCTCAATTACGGAACGCCGGGTGCACGTCCGGGTGATTGCGGCCACCAATCGTGACCTTGAGCAGGAAGTCAATGACAAAAAGTTTCGCGAAGATCTGTATTATCGGATCAACGTCCTCGGAATCATGCTGCCTCCACTTCGCCAACGATCAGGCGATATCAGATTATTGGCGGAGTTGTTTGCCGGCGATGAATGGAAGATCGACGATGATGTGATGCTACGACTCACCAGCTACAGTTGGCCGGGCAACGTGCGTCAACTTCAAAATGCGATTGAACGTGCCAAAGTTCTGGCCGAGGATAACCGGATCGAGCTTAAAAATCTTCCGAGCGCAATTGTTGAATCCGAAGTTCAGGCATTGGCCGTAGCCATTAACGACGAGGTTGACCTTGAAACGCTGAACAAAATTCACGTCGAAGAAACTTACAACCGCTGCGACAAGAACAAGACCAAAACCGCCCGCGCGCTGGGAATCAATCGCCGCTCGCTCTATCGGCTGCTCGAGAAATACGATATCAGCTAATCTGCTGGTGAATTGAACTGCTAAGCGTTTGAAGGACGAACCAAACTATTTCCGGACTCGAATTGGGTACGGCGGTTTTTTGTATTTCTTTGGCGGATTGCTTTCAAGCTCTTTCAGCACAATCTCAATCGCCTTTTCCAATTGCGGATCGCGACCGGCAACCACGTCCGCCGGAAATTGTTCGACTTCGACATCGGGTGGGACGCCAACATTTTCAACGACGAAACCGTCTTCCGTCCAGATCGCAAGATTGGGAGCCGTGACAAAGCCGCCGTCCATCAAGACCGGGAAGCCCAAAACGCCAACCAACCCGCCCCAGGTCCGGCGGCCCACCAACGTCCCGAGTTCCAGTTTATGGAACATCCATGGTAACAAGTCGCCACCGGAGCCGGCCGTCTCATCGATCAACATGACTTTGGGACCCTGGATGGCTCCAGTCGGAGTCTCGAAATCCTGCCCATAGCGAGTCGCCCAATGGCTGATGTAGGGACGGCGCATGAGGTCGATATAATAGTCGGCAACCTGGCCTCCACCGTTGAATCGTTCGTCAACAATCAATGCGTCCTTGTCCGTCTGCGGGAAGAAGTACCTCTTAAAGTACGAATGCCCCGTACCTGCCGTGTTGGGTACGTAGACATAGGCCACGCGGCCATCAGTCGCTTCATGCACTTTGCGCAAGTTGCCTTCGACCCAATCGCGGTTTCGGAGCGAAGATTCGTTCGCGATCGGAACAACGGTTACCGTTCGCGAATCAGAACCATCAGCGTTGGGTCCGACCGTAAGTTCAACCATCTTTCCGGCAGTATTTTCAAAGTGCCGATAGATATTGTCGCTGGACTTCAAGTCAATTCCATTAACGGCAATGATGTACTGGCCCGCGTCCACGCGAACGCCCGGTTCCGTCAAGGGTGCACGCATCTGACCGTTCCAGTTAAGCCCGCCAAAGACTTTTTTCAATCGATAACGTTCACTGTCGATCTCAAAGTCCGCTCCCAGCAGACCGCCACCGACGGAGTCAGCGGACCGCCGCTCTTCACCCCCACCGACGCGGTGATGCCCAACCGCAACCTCGCCGCACATCCAAACCAGCACCCGATTCAAATCGTCGCGCGTGACACAGTGTTCAAGGAACGGCTCGTATTTGGTTTTCATCGCTGGCCAATCGGCACCGTGCATGCCGGGATCGTAAAAATAATCCCGATTAATTCGCCAAACTTCATCAAAAATCTGTCGCCATTCGGCTCGCGGATCAATTCGAACCTGAATACTGTCCATCTTCAGCTTGCCCTTACTCGCGTCAATCTTGCCGGATGTTGAGGCGATGCCAAACGAACCATTGGCAGCGTAAAGCAAGTTCTTGCCGTCCGGAGTCACGGTGAACCCGTTTACGTTTTTCAACATGGGCGTCGATTCGCGCGACTTGAGCGAATAACTAACGAGCTCGCTATCGCCCTCGCGGTCGCGTTTCACAAACAAAATCGTGTCGGCGGGTCCTGCTGCCAGATTTGAGTACGCTGCTGCCGAAAGGGGTAAAGCCAAAATGCGTTGATCGAGCCCGTCGAAGTCGATTTGAACATCGTCAGACTTTTTCTCTTTGTCAGCTTCTTTCTTTTTGTCGTCGCCATTTTCGGGCTTCTCGTCGGCTGACTCTTCGTCGTTCTCTTTGGCAAGCGGATTTGCACCATCGTCTTGCAACACCACCAGGTAGATTTCGTTGGACAATTCCATGTCAGCATTCGACATCGCAAACCAATGCTTCACCGGTCCAGCGTCAGTGGACGAAAGAAAATAAATGTACTTGCCGCCGCGATCAAATACGGGTTCCCTGACTTCGCTCATGCCGTCGGAAACCGCATGAGATGTCTTGTCGTTGACGTTGTATACAAATGCCTGTTGGATCATCGACTTGGTATTGACCGTGTAGGTGATCCACTTCGAATCGTGCGACCAGTTATGGCTCAATCCTCTAACCGGTGCCGGGCCATATTGTGGTTCGCTGCAGATCTTGTTGGATTCTTTTTTGGCAATGTCGAAAACGTAAAGGCTCCAGGAATTGTCGCGATAGCTGATTTTCGTTCCGTCCGGTGACCATTTGGGTTCTTCGAAAAACCCATGCCCCTCAAGCTCATAAGCAGTCGCTTCACCTTTCCCGTCTTGATTTGCGAGGTGCAGCTTGT
>JAHEJI010000180.1 GCA_024638965.1 Planctomycetaceae bacterium | reverse complement strand
ACCATTCCCAAATCTTAGTCTTAGTCTTAGTCTTAGTCTTAGTCTTAGTCTTAGTCTTAGTCTTAGTCTTAGTCTTAGTCTTAGTCTTAGTCTTAGTCTTAGTCTTAGTCTTAGTCGTAGTCGTAGTCTTAGTCTTAGTCGTAGTCTTAGTCGTAGTCTTAGTCGTAGTCTTAGTTGTTGTCGTAATCTTATTTCGATGACGACCGTAACGGGGCACGCAAACGAGCCAGATAAGACTATGGGTAATGAGTTGGCCACGCTCGACCGGCGCGCCACCCCTTAAGGATGACAATCCGCTCGAAGCTGTTTGGTGTCTGGTAATCTATCGCTGAATCTACGAGTATGAGTACGAGTACGACTATGAGTACGACTACGAATACGAGTACGAATACGAGTATGACAACAAAACTCGGTCCCAGGTTTTCCTCCTCATGACGACATCCAGCTCGCACCATTGGGACGTCATCATTATCGGGGCAGGAGCGGCAGGGTTGATGGCAGCCGCCAGCGCATCGGGGAGAGGGCGTCGAGTCCTGCTGCTGGAAAAAAATCGCAAGCTGGGCGTAAAAATCCTGATGTCGGGCGGTACTCGTTGCAACATCACGCATGATTGTGGCGCTAACGACATCGCTGCGGCTTTTGGTCAACAGGGCAAGTTTCTACATTCTGCTTTGGCCGCGTTGCCACCCGATGAAGTCATCCGCATGATCGAGTCGGAAGGAGTCACAACCAAAGTCGAATCCACTGGAAAAATATTTCCCGTCAGTAATAGCGCAGTCGACGTCAGGGACGCGCTGGTGAAAATCGGTTCCCGTGTCGGAGCAAATATTGAGAACGAGCAGCCGGTCGACGCGATCGAAAAAACTTCACAACCAATTGGGGCGAACAATTCACGTTTTCTCATTCACACAAAACAGGCGATTTTGGAATGTGAAAGCGTTATCGTCACCACGGGAGGCAAGTCTTACCCGGGCTGCGGCACGACTGGAGATGGTTACAGCTGGGCAGTGCGTTTTGGTCATTCGCTTGTCCGCCCGGTCCCGGCTTTGACACCCATCACTTGCAATCAAAGTTGGGCGAACGATCTGAAAGGCATCACGATCGAAGACGCGGAAGTGAGTATCGTTGAGTCGATGACTGCCGCGCAGGGTATCACAAAAAAGAACCCCGCTCTCGACACGCGTCGCGGTTCTTTTCTTTTTACCCATTTTGGTTTTTCTGGCCCCGCAGTTTTGAACGCCAGCCGAGTCATCACTCGGCGTCCATCCGTTGGCGGGCTATCAATGTTGTGCGACTTCGTCCCCGGAGTTACGGAAACTGAATTGGCCAATCGTTTTCGTGAACTGGCAGATAGCGAGGGCAAACTTTCGGTTGCCACAGCATTGTCCCGAATTTTACCAAAACGACTTGCCGGAGCTTTGATACGAAATTCGGAAATCAGTCCCGATCTCAAATCGGCGGAGCTTTCAAAGTCTCAATTGCAAACCCTCATCCACCAGATCAAACAGAATCGATTACCAATCTGTGGAACGTTAGGGTTTAAAAAAGCTGAGGTCACCGCCGGTGGAATTCATCTGTCAGAAGTCAACAGCAAGAATTTACAAAGTAAACTTGTTCCAGGGCTGTTCTTCGCTGGAGAAATACTTGACGTTGATGGTCCAATTGGCGGCTTCAATTTTCAAGCTGCGTTCAGCACCGGTTGGCTGGCCGGGTTAAACGCGTAGGAATGAGTGGGCCCGAGGTGTGGAGCAACGAACGATTTTATTCGACATCTTCGTACTCATTTTCATCGTAGTCTTCGTCGACGAACTCTTCATCATCTTCCTCTTCGTACTCTTCGTCGCCTAATTCTTCGTCGGCTTCCTCGGCCGATGCCTTGACATCGTACTCATCTTCTTCATACTCGTCAGCGGATTCGCGCTCGTCATCGGATTCGTACTCGTCGTCGCATTCGTACTCGTCATTGGATTCGCACTCGTCATCGTCGTACTCATTCTCGATCTCTTCCTCGTCCTGGACGATTTCATTTTCGACATCGGCATCGTCGATCGTGCGAGCAGTACTCATTGCCATCCTGGTCATTTTGGTTGACGAAGTCAGCGCTTTGAGCGGGGTAAGTACTGGGTCCTCGTCTATTTCTTCCGTGTCCGAATCACCGCCGCCAGCCTTTACGGCGTCCCATTGAGCCGATGTCATTAACACTTCGCGTGCCTTCGAGCCCGAATAGGGTCCGACGATTCCGTCTTCCTCCATCCAGTCGATGACACGTGCAGCGCGACCGTAGCCCATCCCCAGCGTCCGTTGCAGCAGGGAAACACTTCCGCGCTGTTCGCGGACGATTACGTCAACTGCGTCTTCGTACATCTCATCACGCTTTTTGATATTCTTGTGCGCCCCATCCTCGTCGTCTTGTTTTTCAATCTTGAGATTCACAAGCTCGTGGACGAAGTTCTGTTCACCCGTGCTGCACTGTTCGGTGATCGAATCGATCTCCCGATCCGACAAAAAAGTGCCTTGCCCGCGAAGCAACATGCTGGTCCCCGGTTTCAGAAAGAGCATATCGCCCATTCCCAACAACTTGTCGGCGCCCATCACATCCAGCACAACACGACTGTCCATTTTGCTCGCTACCTGGAACGCAATTCGAGCTGGCAAGTTCGATTTGATCAAACCCGTGATCACATCGACGGTAGGTTTCTGCGTCGCCATGACCAGGTGGATCCCAACGGCACGACTCTTTTGTGCCAGTCGTATAATATGCTGTTCGACTTCCTTTCCTGCGGTCATCATCAAATCAGCCATTTCGTCCGCAACGATAACGATGAACGGTAAGTGACTGGGAATTGCAGTTCGTTCGGCATCGTTTTCCGGCCTCAGTCGCTCGATCAACTCCTCTTCGCCGAGCTGATTGTACGACGTCAAATGTCGAACCCCCGCCTTGGCTAGTAATTTGTAACGGTCTTCCATCTTGTCGACGGCCCACGCCAAAATCGCTTCCGCTTTTCTCATATCCGTAACAACCGGGTGCATTAAATGCGGCAGTCGGCCGTAGCCACTGAGTTCGACCATCTTGGGATCGATCATCAGCATTCGAACTTCGTCGGGGCGACGCGTCATCAAGATCGACGAAATAATGGAGTTCAAACAAACCGACTTGCCCGTTCCCGTTCGACCTGCGATCAAGAGATGCGGAAGTGCCGCCAAATCGGCGACCATCGGCGCACCCACAGCGTCCTTACCCAGGAACAGCGGTATTTTCATCTTGACGATTTGTTTTTCACTCTGCTCCATCACGCTTCTGAGCATCACCGGTTGGCGGGATTCATTTGGAACTTCTACGCCAACGGTGTTCTTGCCGGGAATGGGTGCGACAATTCGGACGCTTGGAACCCGCAGTGCGATCGCCAGATCGTCGGCGAGTGCTGTGATTTTGTTTAACCGAAGTCCCGATGCCAGCTGCAATTCGTATTGGGAAATGACCGGGCCCGTTTCAATTTCGACGACCTTCACATCGTAGCCAAACTCTTTGTAAGTCAGCTCCAGAGTTTGAGCCTGTCTGAGAGCTTCGCGTTTTCTCTCTTCGAATGGAATCGGTTTGCCCATATTTAACAATTCCAGACTTGGCAATTCGTAGTCTGGAGTGTTTGCCGTTTCGGATGCTGCATTCAGATGCTCAATTACAGCTTCGCGTTCGGTTTTTGGTTTCGCCGGTTGAGCCTTGACCTTGAAATGAGGTTTGGTTGGAACCGACGTGTCCGCTGCGACTGCGGATTCCTTTGGTGTGTGACGTAATTTATTTTTCCGGCGGCCGAGCCCTCGTTTTAACAGTGGAATGGTTGCCGGCAATTCGTCTTCGCTCTCGTCAACCACGTCGTCTTCGTCGGCTTCTTCTTCCTCATCATTATCTTCGTCGTCGAAATCGTCCTCGTCTTCCTCTGCATCGGCAATCGCCTCCTCGTCGTCCTCGGCTACTGTTTCAGGTTCCAGATCGCGTCGGCGGAATCGGATGGTTCGAAGTTCATCGTCCTCGTCATCGCTGAAGATCCCTTCGCCGATATCGTCTGCACTTAGTTCGGCGCTACCTCGAGAATTGAACCACATCATGAAACGATGCACCAATCCAAACGGCAGCAACGAGGCGGCGGCGACGAAGGCAGGCGCAAACATGAGTCGCCCCGCCCGAAACATCAGGTACTCTGTCCACATCATCAATCCCGCAATGGCAACGCAAGTTGCGATAATGATGCTGCCGGCAAAACCGACGTTGATGGCCAGAAGTCCGGCCCCCAGCGCGCCAAGATAACCGCCCGCACCAATCACAGGACTCAGCACACCTCCGGGAAGCAACATCGTTGCCAGCGCAGTCAAACCAACCAGGCTTAGCATCCACCCAATCATCCGAATGACAGGCGAAGCAACCGCCTGTTTTTGAAAAAGCGCGACCTCCAAAGCGACCAGCCCAATGATCAGGTAGAACGTTCCAACGCCAAGTACGTTCAGAAGCAGATCGGCCGAGAAAGCTCCGATCGGGCCGCAAGCGTTTTGTACTTGCTCATTGATCGGAAAGACAAGTTGATCCGGTTGGTAAAAGCTGCCAATGATTGGCGAGGAGAAATTCTTAACCGGGTCTGCCGGGTCGTAGGTTGCCAGCGCAGCAACAAGAAACACGATCAGGGCAAGTAAACCAACAGCAACAATATCGTTGCGTATTTTTCGAGCTTCCATCATGGACGCGACCAACTACGTGAACCTCCGGCAGTCATCGATACGCGGTGCCAGTTTTCCGCGGGCGCGTCCATGCCCCAGCTTTGTACAAAGCAATTCCCATTGTCGTTATCGACGGATTCGACTGGGAAAATGCACGACTTTTGGTTGGCCGAGAATTTTTACCTTGTTGGCTTTAGAGAAAAAACCGAAATATCCGGTTCAGTACCAACACCGTGCAATCGGGATTTTCGGCACAAGACACAGAGGTTCGCCGAGCAGGTCCCGGAGAACCAGGAATAGGAAATTAGCGGAAGCCATTTTGAGCTCCCGAATTTTCATGAATCCAGCTGCAATTACGATTCGTTCAAAGGCAGTTTGTGTCCCAGTTTTTCGCGTTTGGTTGCGAGGTACTGTTGGTTGTGTTCGTTGATCGGCGGCAAGATTGGAACCTGATCAACAACCTTCAAGTCAAAGCCGCGCAAATTAAAGGCTTCGGTCTTTTTGGGATTGTTGGTCAACAGACGAATGTCTTTCAGCCCAAGGTCTTTCAAGATTTGAATTCCGACGCCGTAATCTCGCATATCCGCTTTGTGACCAAGTGCGTGGTTGGCTTCAACCGTATCCATGCCTTCATCCTGCAACGCATAGGCCTTGATTTTTTCGCTCAATCCAATCCCGCGACCTTCTTGGGGCAAGTAGACCAGCACGCCATGCCCCTCCCTGGCGATCATGCTGAGCGCGAGATGGAGTTGGTCGCCGCAATCACAGCGAAGCGAACTGACAAGGTCACCGGTAAAACAGCTGCTATGCATACGAACAAGCGGAGCCTGGTTCTTCTGTTTTTCGGGCTCACCCATGATGAGGGCCACCGGCTGCTGGTTTTCATATTGCACATCGTAGGCGACGACCCGGAATTCACCGTATTTGGTCGGAAGTGTAGCGGACGCCGTTTGCGAAACCAGTTTTTCGCTCACTCTTCGGTAAGCAATCAATTCCTCGATGGTAATGATTTTCAGGTTGTGCTGTGCCGCGATTTCAACCAGCCGATCTCGAGTCGCCCGATTGCCGTCGTTGTCAAGAACTTCACACAGAACGCCGGCCGGAGCCAGTCCCGCCATCCGCGCCAGATCAACAGTCGCTTCGGTGTGGCCGGCGCGACGAAGAACACCACCTTCTTTTGCCATCAGCAGATGAACATGTCCGGGCCGTTGAAAATCCTCGGGCTTACTGCTGGGGTCAGCGATTGCGCGAACGCAAACAGCCCGTTCCTCAGTCGTGATTCCGGTGCGAGCCGATTTGTGATCGAGCGGTGTTAAAAACGCCGTCTCATAATTGGATGTATTCTTCTCGACCAATGGCACCAGATTCAGTCTGGACGCCGTTTCAGGCAAAATCGGCATACAAAAATCGCCGCGGCCACTCAGAATCAGGTTAATCGATTCTGGTGTCGCCAGTTCAGCTGCACAGATAAAGTCGCCTTCATTTTCGCGATTTTCGTCGTCCAAAACGATAATGACTTCGCCCTTTCGGATCGCGTCAACGGCTTCAGGAATGGTAGAAAATGGTTTGGTCACGTGTGACTCCAAAACGGTAAATTCGTATTTGCAACCATTATAGATATTGAGACTCGGCGCATAGACGCTTATTTGGTGGATGAACTAAAAACACTAAAAGCCGGTTGATTTCTCGGCTTTCGGGCAAACCACGGCTGCGAAACTTTTGCTGATTAGGCATAATGAAGGACATGTCAACCAAAACGTGGCTTGTCTTGATTTCGGTCGTAACGATTATCACCGCCCCGCAACTTGTACGCGCCCAACACAGCCCGCCTCGGCAACCACGATCTCAAGTGCGACTCGACGAACGCACCAATTCGAAAGCAGGACCGTCCTCGCTCAGGCGACTCGAGTTCAAGAAACATGGTGGAGTTGTCTATAAACGTGGCCAAAGTGAGAGCGACGAATACAAGCTGACTTGCGACGTTTATGTTCCGGACGGGGAAGGTCCGTATCCAGCGATACTCGCAGTCCACGGAGGTTCGTGGACGAGTGGAACGAAACTTCACGTGATTCGACATGCCTGGCGAATGGCAGCTCGCGGCTATGTGGTGGTTGCCATCAACTATCGACACGCGCCGAAGCACAAATTCCCCACGCAGGTCCATGATTGTAAACACGCCGTTCGCTGGATGAGACACAACGCGGACAAATACAAAATTGATCCCTCGCGAATTGCCGGTTTCGGATACTCGGCGGGAGGGCACCTTGTCTTACTGCTGGGCACAACCGACAGCGACGATGGACTGGAGGGTCAAGTTGATGAAGAGCTGCGTTGTTATGACACATGCCTGCAGGCAGTGGCCGCCGGAGGAGCACCTTGCGAATTCGAATGGGTCGGCTCGTCGACGCTCGCCTTCTGGATTGGCGCGACTAAGAATCATCGGCCTCAGCTTTACCATCAAGCAGCTCCAACAACGTATATCGACAAAGACGACCCACCATTTTTTCTGTATCACGGTGAGAAGGATGCGCTCGTGCCTTTGTCCTCGACGTTAATCATGCGAGACAAGCTTAAGGAAGCTGGGATCGAGTGCACCCACGAAACGCTCCAAGGCAAAGGCCATTTCTGGACATTCAGCGATTTTGGGGCACTTGATCGAGTGCTTGACTTCTTCGATCGTGAGTTAAAAGAAAATCCGACGAGTGACTGATCACGAACCGTTATATCACGTGGCAAATTGAGCGGCAAAAATGAAGCTTTTACAACGCGAAGAATACGTTGAACAAGCTTACCTATTTCGTTCTTTGGCTCAGCGAACCAAACAAGGCGAACCGGTTCAAGAATTGCTGCATTATTTGCGGGAAGAAGTCCTCACGACGACCAAACTGCCACTTGCGATTGACTACATGCTGGCGGAACTGAACCACGTTGGCACGATGGGCTCAGCCATGTCAAAACTGCCTCATTACTTTACGCCATTTCAAAGTTACATCATCGAGTCCGCCGAAGAAGAAAGAGGTCGCTTCGACATGAACACCGCTTTGCTGGTGCTTGAACATGAAGCGCAGTTTCGTAGCGAATCCTCGGACCCCGCATCCTTTTTCTTTTACCATTTTGAAGCAATTTGTCGGAATCGTCTCGACTATGATTACGGACTGATGGCGATTTCTAAAGATCCCATCTATGACGATTCGTGGAAGAACTGGATCCAGAAAGTTCGACATCAAATCGGTATCGTGGATTTGGCAGATCTGGTTTACGTTCATAGTCACTACTATGTAACTCGCCAACGAGAGTCGGGCGATTCCGAAATTGAAATTCCCGCTCCGATCTTGTTTGGTGAAAAAGAAGGTCGCATCGCGTTGGCCAATCGAAAAAAAGAACCCCTCTTCTTTTTCTCCGCCTTGGCAAGGCAACTTAACTATCCGAACGTACCGCGACCAAAGCCTCCCGATCCGACCCAAGATCTTCTTCCGAAGCTCTTGCGAACCATGGAGCGGCTGGAAACACGAATCAAACTGTTAGAGGATGAGCAACGCGAAAAAGGAATCGATTTGAGCCAGTTTTTCGAAAAACCAAGAAATCCACCCGATTCACCGTAGTCCATCATCAGACCTGAATGGACCGTTCGTAGTACCGGTTTTAGCCGGAAAATTCCGCCTGGAGGCGGGACTACAAACGATCCGACGAGACTTGGAGCTGGGCGGCTGAAGTCACCGCAACAAGTCTTCAAACCAGATACATTTCCTCTGTTTGTTTGAATCCGGTGCTATCAATTCAGTGACTTTGCGGGTTATTCCGAACCCCCCAAACGGTTATTTTTCGGGTGTTTTTTTGACCTAACACGTGATGAAATAACAACTTGCGTGTTTACGACTTAAGTTTAGACTAGCATGTGATTTCCGAGTAGCTAGAATTTGGCCTCTGGATTGGATCGAAGTTAACCGATCTCAAAAGGGTCCAAAAGCGATGTGTTGGGGAATACGACGTTTACCAGATCTCTGGTGCGGTACGGCGTTTTGAGACGCCTCCCCCGATGTACTTGATTCCGCGGTTTTGTAACACAGACGCTTCTAATCGCGTTATTTACTCGAACATTTCTTTATCTATCCTGTAATTATGGCGCGTCGCGATTGCATCACAAGACTTAAAGAGATCAGTCCAGCGGTTTTGCCATCGTTGTTGCTTTGCGATTTTGGCAATCTTGAGTCGGAAATTGAAAAACTGGAAAGTGCTGGGGTGGCAGCGTTGCATCTGGACGTCATGGATGGCGTTTTCGTTCCCAATTTTACTTATGGAATGACGATTGTTCACGCACTTCGAAAGCTGACCGATCTGCCTCTCGATGTCCATCTCATGATGGTTCATCCAGAGAAATACATCGCTCAGTTTTATGAAGCAGGCGCGGATATTATTACGATTCACGCGGAAGCGGTTGATGATCCCGTACCCGTTTTGAAATCCATTCGGGAATTGGGGGCCGGTGCAGGAATAGCGATTAATCCGCCGACTCCAGTTTCGGAAATCCGAAATTGTCTGGCATCTGCGGATCTTGTTTTGCCGATGAGCGTCAATGCGGGATTCGGTGGCCAATCTTTTGACGATGCGGCTCTCGGAAAGTTGGATGAGTTGAGAGAGCTGACGGACGAAAAGACAATCTTAGAAATCGACGGTGGCATCAACGCCGACACGATAGGAGCCGCAACTCAGCACGGTGCCGAGCTGCTCGTCGCAGGGAGTGCAATTTTTAAACAAGACGATTACGCCGAGGCCATCGCAAATATGATGGCGCAAATTGAATGTCTGAAATAAGTTTGAATTCCAAGTCCGGTGACGGATTACAGATTGTGCTCGTTCGCCCCGGTTCAACAGAACTCGATGAGCAGCGCCGAATCAAAGGCACACTTAGCATCCCGCTGAGTGTCAACGGAGAAGGTGAAGCTCAAAATATGGCGGCGGAACTAGGACATGTCAAGATGGACACGATCTTCTGTTCGCCTTGCCTGGCGGCCCAACAGACGGCACAACAACTTTCTCACGATGGGCAGATTAAAATCAAAGTTGACGACGGTTTAAAGAACCTTGATCATGGACTCTGGCATGGCAAATTGATTGAGGAATTAAAAGAAACACAACCCAAGCTCTTCAAACAATGGCAAGATCATCCAGAGCGAATCTGTCCTCCGGGGGGCGAGACCGTCGAACAAGTTCGCAGCAGGGTGTCGCGTTGGCTTAAGAAAGTTCGACGCAAATTCAAAAAAGGAGTCGTCGTTCTGGTCGTTCCTGAACCTATTTCAAGTATCATTCGGAGTCATCTTGAGGGCACAGAAATCGACGATCTTTGGGAGGTTGAAGGAAAATGTGGCGATTGGTTTTCAATCGTGGTTCCCGCTGATGCCGCCGTTTGAATCCACCTAGATAAGTGTGACTGATACGTCCTCTAAATCTCCGCAGCCGTTTCCCCTCGGGCTCGTCGTTTGTCTAAGCTTGGCGTTTTTAATGTGGTCAGGTTATTGCTACCTGATGTTGAAACAGCCAACCTTGTTTGACCAACCGCTGGTCCGCGCGATTGTGCGAATCGGCTGCGTCGTTTTGCCGGCCATTCTATTTCGATTCTGGTATCACAATAAATTTCGAGATCTGAATGAACCACCCCAAGGAGACTTTTTTGGTTTCAGGAGGAATTGGATCCTGGGAGTCGTGGTCGGCATCATCGTTTCGGGGATTTTTCTGGGCGTTATTTTCCTCGATCCGATGAGAGGTGAATTCAAGCCCTGGCCAAAGGATATCGCGACTTGGTTGAACGTGATTATTGGATCACCGCTTGCCGAAGAAATGTTGTTTCGCTGTGTTTTGGCGACTCAGATCATTGCCATCAGTCAAACCCTCGACGGGGCCAGGGGTTGGGACTCATGGATTTCGGCAGTTATCCTTTCGGCGCTCGCTTTCGCCGCGTTCCATTTGCCTTGGTGGATCGCAAGCGGTCAATTCACGATTCCCGAACTCGTCGTGAAATCGGCAACCCTGTTTGCATTCGGTTGTGGGTTTGCCATTTTGTTCCTTGCGTCGCGGTCAATCTGGTCATCGTTGATTCCACATTGGGTTAACAATCTGGTTGGGCAGTTGCTACCGTGAGCACGAGTTTGGGACAGACTCGGCGACTGTTGGTCAGCCTGTCCCAGGGCTGACACGAGTCTGGGACAGACTCGGCTACTGTTGGTCAGCCTGTTCCAGGCGGACACGAGTCTGGGACAGACTCGGCTACTGTACGTCAGCCTGTCCCAGGCGGACACGAGTCTGGGACAGACTCGGCTACTGTACGTCAGCCTGTCCCAGGCGGACACGAGTCGGGGACAGACTCGACTACTGTTGGTCAGCCTGTCCCAGGCGGACACGAGTCTGGGACAGACTCGGCTACTGTACGTCAGCCTGTCCCAGGCGGACACGAGTCTGGGACAGACTCGGCTACTGTACGTCAGCCTGTCCCAACCTGTCCCAGGCGGACACGAGTCTGGGACAGACTCGGCACTGTTGGTCAGCCTGTCCCAGGCGGACACGAGTCTGGGACAGACTCGACTACTGTTGGTCAACCTGTCCCAGGCGGACACGAGTCTGGGACAGACTCGGCTACTGTTGGTCAACCTGTCCCAGGCGGACACGAGTCTGGGACAGACTCGACTACTGTACGTCAGCCTGTCCCAGGCGGACACGAGTCGGGGACAGACTCGACTACTTAGAGACTCGACCCACGGGCCTGACGCCTTCTCCCTTAATCTTATTAAGTTTGTCGCCCAATTCTTTGCGACCGACTTCGGCCAAATCACTCAAGCGTTTTACAACATTAGGGTACTCGTCGGCCACGTTGGTTGATTCGCTAACGTCATTTTTCAAATCGAAAAGCTCGGTACCGATTTTTGCTTGTTCGTATTTTTCCGGTTTACCGTTGGTGCCTCCTCGCCGACCGTTCATGGTACGGTAGGAATGTGGAAAATGTAGTTTGAATTGCCGGTCGCGAACGGCATGAAGTTCTCCGCCTTTGTAGTAGCAATAGAAGGCCTCATGAGGCGAAGTTGCACCTTCGTCGCCAAACATCAGCGGGCGAATGTCCTTACCATCGATCTTATGCTCGGGTAGTTTACCACCCATCAACTTCGCGACGGTGGGAAAGACGTCAATCGTTGAAGACAGCTCATCACAAGTCGTTCCGTTCGGAATCTTTCCCTGCCAGCAC
>JAHEJI010000179.1 GCA_024638965.1 Planctomycetaceae bacterium | reverse complement strand
GCTGATCCAAAGTTTGCCGCGGCTTACGTCCTTGGCTCAGGGATCGTACTTGCGACTCGAAAACCAACGACCGAACACGATTATGATCATTTCGTGTTAGAAAAAAAGGGTTGAAATGCTTTGACGACCGTATCTTGAGGGCCTAGTGTCCTTTTTGGACGTGGAGGTTCGAATCCTCTCAGCCGCACTTCTCTTTGTTTGCCGTAACGCGTTTGCCCGATTCAATCGGTTCGCGGTTTGTCGAAATTCTCGCCACTTGAAAACCGAAAAAAAATTTAATCGAAAAGTCTGCGAAGCTTGGTGGTCGAGGAACTATCACGGCCGGGCCCATTTGGGCCCGGTCTCCCTCACGAAACAGGTTATGGCGTTACAACCCACGTGGCCCGATCAATGAGCGCTTCGGAAAACAAGAAGCCGCTTAATCCTTCGGACTTGAATTCCAGCAGAACCCGAACTTCGCCAGTTTGATTGTCGATGTAGTCTTGTGGGTTTCCTGGAATGACGTCGAATGTCGTGTCCGGCGCGGAGGGCAGAATACGGTTGTCCAGTTCGTCATACTCGCCAGTCGTGAAGTTAAACAACGACGTAAACTGCCGGGTGTCGACATCGCCGCCGACTGGAAGAAAACTTTGGCCTTCAAAGGTAAAACGTAATGCACTGGCCGTGGTCGTCTGTGCAGTCCCGCTCAGTTCAAGCGCCACCGGTGGCTCTTGCGTTGTCGGAGGGCTGATGAATGATGGCCTGGCCTGCAAATACTCGTCATCACTGACGAACACATCTTCCAAATCTCCCAGTTGATTCTGGCCACGGATGACGGTCAGCGAACTTGGAAAGACCTCATTCGTGCCAATTTTGAATATTTGTCCTTGTGTCGTACTGCCTTGATCGACGATGTACATTTCGCCGGCGGCGTCTTCACCGAAGGATGAAATCTGGTTGACTGTGAAACCTTCGACCGACGGGGACAGTTCAGCGGTCCTCTCCATGAAGTCATTTACATTTGCACCGTCGTATTCAAAGCTCCAAACGTGTTGAATCACGTAATCGGCGAAGAAATAAGTACCTTGCAGTGGGGGGATCTGTGATCCACGGTAGGCATAACCACCAGTGATCGAGAAACCAATGGCGTGCGAATACTCATGAATCGGGAAGACCATCGTATTAGGAGGATCACAACCGCCAGTGTTGAAGTTTTGATTGCCCTCGTAGCAACGCCAGCCATAATTCTCGCCTCCTGGACTGCTCGCGCTTTGAAAGTTGACCTCTTCCCACGCGTTTTGACCCACGTCGGCAATGTACAAATCTCCGGTTAGTCGGTCGAAGCTGGGACGCCACGGATTGCGTAAACCATAGGCCCAAATCTCATCGTCACCGTTAACGCCAACAAAAGGATTGTCCTTTGGAATCGCGTAGTCACGATTCGGATCTGCCGGGAAATCATCTCCATCCACATCGATGCGCAGCATTTTGCCAAGCAATTGGAAGGTAATGTCCTGTGCGCGATTGCCGGGATCACCACCTGCGCCGCCATCACCAGTCGCAATATAGAGATAGTCGTCATTGGGTCCGAAACCGAGCCAGCCGCCGTTGTGGTTAGAGAACGGTTGAAAAATCGTCAAGATCGTGTCAGCGCTACCACCATCCGCGATATCAGGATTGCCCGAAACCGCGTACTTCGCCACGACAGTGTCTTCATTGTTGGCTGTATAGTTGACATAAAATAGTCCGTTGTTCGCGTAGTCCGGATGAAAGGCCAACCCAAGCAAACCTCGCTCGTCGTTCGTGCTTTGCCCGCCGCCTACGAGGAAGTTGATATCGAGGAACGGTGTTGCGTTGATAACGCCAGTCTCTAGATTGAGGATCTTGATGACACCGCGTTTTTCGACAATGAACAAGCGTTGCATGTCGCCCGGCGGACTGACCACGAATACTGGCAGAAACAAGCCTGAAGCCACCCGTGTCGTGTGAAGTGGCTCTTCGGCCTGTGCAGGTACTGAACACAACATGAACATCAAGAAGACAACTCGTCGTACGTGCGAATGCGTCATCAAAAAAACCTCCGTTGTTGGGCGGAAGGAAGATGAATCCCTCCTAATCACTTTAGATGAAAGACGACAGCTTATGCTGGGTTCTGGTTTACTTTACTAGTGATAGGGCTTTACTGATAGGGATTATATTCGTCAACGACACGGATTTTATTCGTCAAGGGACGACATTTTGGCCGTGATTTAGGTCGATTTCAAGCAAATCCAGAACGCTGCGGGAGTTCAAAGCCGATTTCGACGTTTTATGACCGGCCAGGAGCTATTCGTAAAACGTATGTCTCATAAAACAAAAAGTGAGCTGGGTTTTCATTGTCCTGATGCAAGTCGTATTGCAAGCAGCCCTCTTCAGAACGAGTGATATCGATCAGCTTTTCAAGCTCAGCCTTTACCAGATCAATTTTGTCGGCTTTGGCTTTGATGTTAGCAACAATAGTTAATGGAGCCATGTTTTCGTTTTCTCTTCGGTTGATAACTCTCTCAGCAAACGACGCGGTTCATCTCGGTTTGCTCAGCCTCCTCCGTTCAAATAATCGGAGCCAACTGAGTCGCCCAAGTCAGGATCTAACAAGAACGCAGATCCTTTTTACAGCGCCGTGACTTCGTTCTGTTTATTGTGCCTCAAACCGCCCAGAAACGACTTTGGCAACCCTCAGGTTTTCGATTTCATCAGGTATTGATGTCGCTTTCAACGTTTGTTCGTCAGCGTAATAGACCTTGATACAGTCTTCACCCAAACCGACTGCAACCACGCCAGGCATCGACATCCACATCGGGGTGTGAATGTCCAAGACCTGTCGCAGTCGCGAATTTGAATTAGACGGTTCGGCCATCAACTCTAATTGCCATCGTCAACGGTAAACGTCGTTCCGTTTCCAGAAAATGTATCCAAAACGGCGCCAATCGGATTGGCAATCGTGAAACTTGAATTTCCGGCGAACAATAAACCAACCGGATCATTATCGGCGAGTTCAACGATCAACGAGCCGGAATCGCCGCCAGCGCTAAACGTCGAGCTGCCTCTCCCGTTCGGACGCGTTCCTTGAATGACGATCTGGTTGACAAACAATGCCGTTCCCGAGTCGTAGCCGACATTGACGCTGACATTGACCGAATCGACTTTACCGTAGGTGAAGTCGGTTGTCCGACCGTATTTGACAACTCTCATTCCAACCGTTGCGGTCTGAACGTTTGCAGTCGGTGTACCGTAGGCCTCACCATCCGGAGTCGCAAAACCGGTGTCTAATGTATCCGTGATTGCAATTCCCGCGTCGACGAGATTTGGCTGGCCATTAAACAGAATCGGTTCGAAATCAGAAAGCACACCAATCACGTCGGCGGGATCGAGGACGCAGTTATTATCAAGCGTCCCAGGTTGCAACATGCCATCGCTACCAGTCGTGCCTTGGTTTTCGTTGGCGACAACATGATTGTTGCTCAGAATGTATTGCACAACTCCCCCGGACGACGTTGCCTTCAATCGGCAGCCCAGGGTTCCTGCGAAACAAAAAATAGGGCCCGTACTCCCAAGTGAAACTCCAATTGGGACGGGGCGAGCAAAACGGTCTGTCGGTGAAACACCACCTCCACCGCCACCTCCACCGCCATTGCCATTACCGGGCCTTTGCGCAACAACGTTGCCGAGTTTATTCTTGTTTTTGTCTTGAGGCGGCTTGTTCAATGCTACGAAATCACCGGAAAGAACGTACTCGACGTTAACACCGTCCAGAACAACGGGCACATTTTGCAGATTGGCTTTGTTCGTAAAGACTTTGACAATGGCAGCGCCGTTTTGGTCAACCGATACACCGGCAGCAACGACACCATCGATTCCGAACAAGGCTTGAACATGTTTTTCTTTTGACTGTTTGGCTTTGGCGAAATCGGGTTGGCCAAAAGCGAATGCGGGAAGCATGAAAAGAGAAATTGCCAGAATGGCGCAATAGCGATAGATTTTAGAAGACATAGTATTCCTCGCGAAAAGAGATATGAAATTAGTTTGTCCAACACCATTTAGACGACTAAGATTGTGATCAATCGCCTTATCGATTTCTAGGGGGCGCTATTCAGCCCTTGGTCGCAAAAGTTCGAAAGGCGACATGAGAATTGTCCCGTTTTTTGCTTCATGGCCGGAATGAGTCGAGGCATAGGTGCCCGAATGGCCTTACTTTGGGACCCAACCTCGCCCAGTTCAGGAGAGGTCGCCGCGGACCCTCACGTATTGTCGGAAGGGTGTCGAGTCGCCGTAAAGTAAGTACCATTCGGCTGTGCCCACGCGGTTAAAAGTAGGGGGTACGGAAACGCCTTTGTAAATACCGGACTCAATGGCCGTTCTGGCGCTAACCGCAGGCCGTTTCGGAAAACCGAGGCGAGCGCCTTTGCGGCCAAAACTTTGCGATACGAGTTCCTAGCCTGGATGACGTTCAAGCCGCGTTTTGACGACTCTCTCCAAGCGGGTTAAATTAGCTTGCGGAACAAGAATTTGCTGGAGGACAGATCGTGAAACGATTGTACGTATCAAGTTTCGTCATCGTGGGTGTCATCGCTTTTGCCTGGTGGGCTCTCATTGACCGCGAGTCGATCACGAATCCGAGTCGACTCGAGTCAGATTTCGTTGAGCCCGCAGCCGAACCGGGTACCGAACCCCTTTTCACCCAGCGAGCATTCCCAAACGGATCCATTGATTTGGCCGCGGTCAAACAAGCCAGACTGCAAATGGCGCAGATGCGGCTAAGACCGGGCTCGGCAAACAATCCGACTTGGGTTCAGCGCGGTCCTAACAACATTCAGGGCCGCGTAACTGCGATCGCCGTCGACCCGACCGATGATGATATTGCTTATGTCGGAGCAGCCGAAGGCGGAATCTTTCGCACCTTTGACGGCGGCAATTCCTGGACTGCGCTGTTTGACGATAAGCCTTCGCTTTCGATGGGCGCCGTAACGCTTGATCCGTCTGATCCCAACGTTGTTTTTGCGGGCACCGGAGAAGTCAACCCGGGCCGTGGAAGCGTGGCTTACGGAGGCACCGGAATTTATCGTTCAGACGATCAAGGCAATAATTGGACGTTCATTGGACTCGAGGATTCAGGCTCGATCGGTCGCATCGTCGTTCATCCGACCAATCCCGATATTATCCACGTTGCAGCGATGGGGCATCTGTGGTCGCCGAACCCCGAGCGTGGCGTCTATCGAACGGACGATGGCGGAGCAACCTGGTCGCGCGTGTTGTACGTGGATGACACGACCGGATGCGTCGATATGATCCAACGACCTGATGATCCGAGTGTCTTGTACGCGGCAATGTGGCGGCGCATTCGAGGCCCGGAAGCTTGGAACTATGGCGGTGATAGTTGTGCAGTTTATCGTTCCGACGATGGTGGCTTAACTTGGTTGATTGCTGGAAACGGTCTCCCGGTCTCGACAGCCGACACGGGTCGGATCGGTTTGGCAATCTGTTTGTCGAATCCAGACGTTATGTGCGCAATCTATTCGCACGCGACCGCAGGCAACTTTACGGGCCTTTACCGAACGACGGATGGTGGGGCGTCGTGGACACAAACCAACGACGGTTCGTTGTCAAATTGTTTTCGTACGGCCGGTTGGTGGTTCGGAAATGTCCGGATTGATCCTGAGGACGAAGACATTATTTACGTCATTGGTTTCGACGATTATTTCAGCATCAATGGCGGGGATTCTTACAATCTGGTCGGGGCTAACATGCACGTCGATCATCACGCATTTGCATGGGGCTTGGGCGAGGGTGCGAAAATGTATGCGGGTAACGACGGAGGCGTCTATTCCTCAACGGATGGCGTTACGTTTACAAAGACGACAGGTGACTTCCCCATCACCCAGACTTATCGAGTCGCCGCTGCTTCCTGGAATACGAACGCGCTTTGGTTGGGTACTCAAGACAATGGAACTTCTCAAGATTTGAATGGCGATGGTAACTTTGATTTCATCTTTGGTGGTGATGGTTTTGAACCTGTTCCGCATTTGACGGATCCAAATCGAATCTGGGTCCAGTATCAGTTTGGAAATGTTTTTTACTCGAGTGACGGCGGCGATAGCTTCTCAGATGCAAGAAACGGTTTGTCCGGTCGCGTCAACTGGAACGCACCGCATGCCATCGATCCTGGTGATCCTGAAACTCGTTATTTCGGAACAAACAAATTGTTTCGTAACAACGGCAATACGAGCTGGACGGCCATCTCGGGTGATCTGACGGGCGGATCTCACCAAGGCAATAGCGGACAAGTTGACGGTACGCTAACGACCATCGGCGTTTCGCCAGCGGACAGTCAAGTTATTTGGACGGGAAGCGACGATGGCTATGTGCACGTCACCCAAAATGGTGGCAGCAATTTTACGAATGTCTCGGCGGGATTGCCTGTACGCTGGGTGACCTCAGTCCGTCCCCATCCGACAACGAGCGGCGAAGCGCTTGTCACGCTTTCAGGTTTTCGTTGGGGCGAAGATGTATCGCACATTTACCACACGGTAGACTTTGGGCAAACTTGGACGCCTGCTGATGGAGATTTGCCCGACATGCCTGTTAATGACGTGCTTTTTGATCCCCAAAACACCGACCGATATTTCGCGGCGACCGACATTGGCGTGTTTGAGACGATTGACGCTGGCCAAACATGGACGATTTTTGGGAATGGTTTGCCGAACGTCGTCGTAAATGATTTGGCTTATCAAGATTTAACAAGAGAACTGTTTGCCGGAACTTATGGTCGCAGCATTTTTGGAATCACGATCCCGGAAGTTGAACCGGTTGTCACTCCTGATACTGTTACGGTCAATATTGGGAGTGTGAATTCGGGTGGGGTGGCGGAACTCACTGATAGCGATGACCAGTACCTCGTCCTCGATCCGGTATTCCTGACTTTCCGTTACCAGCTGGAATACACGGTTGACGCTACTTCACCGACGGACACGCCGAGTGCACTTGAATTCAATTACGAGTCCAGGACATCCAATTTTGTCGGTACCGTCGAATGTGAGATCGAATTGTTTGACTACGTTTCAGGTAGTTTCGAATCAGTTGACTCCCGATTGTCTTCGTCCACAGATATTGTGGTTACCGTAGTAACAACAGGGGATCCAGCTCGATTCGTCCAGGCCGGCACCGGTGCGATGCAAGCGCGTATAAGCTACCAGAACTCGTTGCCGTTCTGGGTTTTGAGCGCGCAAAACCTTTATCTGCCGTATCGAGTTCGCGCGGATCACGTTTTCTGGTCAATCACGCCATAGAACAGACTTTGCAGGGAACGGACAACGTGTCCCTAACAGTGAGTTCGTTAAGTATTTTCGTGAGCTGCCTCCATGGCAGCTCATTTTTTTCACATTAGGGCTTTTATTGACCAACATTTGCAGAACAATTTGAGCCTGCGACGACCAAACGTGTCACATGTGTGACTGATAATATGGATGAACGATATCTCACCAAAGGAGACTCGATTGTCCAGACTTCGAAAACGACCGGCTCAGCGGTTTATCGCTTTTTTTGTGAAGCCATTGCCTGGATTTAGTCCAACGAGTTGGCAAGACGTTCCAAAGAATTATCGCGTGATCGACTACGTCGGGCCTAAGCAGTTTCGTGGTCGGGCGGATGCGTGGCGGTTCATGGAAAACAAAGCGGTGCTTGACAACTCCCAAAGTGGTAACGGCTCCGACGACAAAAACTCAATCGAAAAATGGGCGGTCGTGATCGACTGAGAGACTCCGTGAATGGATTGCGCAACGGTGGTGGGTCGCTTCAATAATTGGACAGTCACTCTTGGCCGTCTTTTTTGCGGGCGGGAGTTCCCAACTTACAACGAAATAGGCCACCAACCGGGATTTTTCATGTAGCCCGGAACAAAGTTGCGAATGGGCTTTGCCGGAACAGCGCAAACGCCACTAATTCGACTTGCAAACTGTGTGTGCCTTGCTTCCAGAAAAGCGGCTGCAGTTCCGCCAGTTTCAACGTTTGCTCGTTTCCGGGCTACGACTTGTGAGAAATACAGGCTAACCGCGCACCGGTCTTACTGACTGACTCAGAAGACATTGCTATAAAGAACTCGACGCTTGTCCGTTCCGCTTCCAAGATCTTGGTCGTAATGCCTGAGCTAGTTTTTGTTTACGGTTCGCTTAAACGCGGTTTGCAATATCATCATCTAATTGAGAAGGCCGAATTTGTAGGTGAAGCGATCACGGACGCGCCCGATTTTCGCATGGGAAATGTGGGCGATTTTCCCGAAATTACTCGCTCGTCGGCTCATGCAAGTGGCTATATATTGGGCGAATTCTATCGATGTGAAGAAAAGACATTGAAAGATCTGGATCGGTTGGAAGGTAACGGAGAATGGTATCGTCGCGAAAAAATCCCGATCCGAGTGACTCGCTTTCACGATGAAGACTGCCAAATTGCCGGCGACGAATGTGTGAATACTTGGGTTTATTTGTGGTTGAAACCCAATTGTCCCGACATCGAGCCTACTGGCGTTGAGAATGGTCATCCCGTCTATAATTGGTCTCCGGTACCTGACACCAAGCTCTGAATTCGAATCCAATTGCGAGCCGCTAATGTACTGTTTTTTCACGAGACAACTCGTTTTGATTCTTGCGGCTATTGTTCGGAGTTCCGCTTGCAGGCGGTCCATCGTCGCTGTTTCGCCTGAAGAGATCGCATTGCGTTTTAAGCTGCTCAGTTGCCCTCCCCTCCGACGCGCGAGGGTAAAACGCGTCGATCTGTCAATGTGTCAGAATTTATCCCCTCACCCGCCGCTGAGACGGCGGCCTCCCCCCAAGGAGAGGTTCAAAAAACGCGAAGCTGTAACCCAAAGCCTCGCGCGCACGCTTAACTGGTTTTTGAAACGCAAGTGGGCACATAGCCTCGTCATTCTAATCGCATTGGTGATCGTCTGTCCGGCCCAAACTGTTGAGACACCCGAACAAAAGACTGAGCCAAAACCTGCCAACGCCCAGATCATAGAAAAAAAAATCTCCGTTGAAAAAGATGCTGGTGCAATTTTCGTCAAATACGGCGAGGAACTCTTCACGCGATACGACTTCTCCAGTTATGCGAAACCCATTTTCTATCCCGTCATCGGCCCCAAACAGATTCCAATGACGCGGAATTGGCCGATGAAGGCGACTCAGGGCGAAGCCAACGACCATCCTCATCATAAATCCATGTGGCTGGGCCACGAAATCAATGGGCTCGATTTTTGGGGCGAAACAACGGGCTCCGTCAAGCACGATTCGGTTGTCGAAATCAATTCGGAAAATGGATCTTTTTCCGTCAAGAATGACTGGGTCTCCCAAAAAGATGGAACGATCGTTTGCACCGAGATTTCGGCTTTTCGATTTGGTGCGGTGGCCGATAAGAGATGGATTGATGCGACGCACATCTTCTATGCCAGCCACGGCGACATTCATTTTGAAGACACCAAGGAAGGCTTTTTTGCAATCCGAACTCATCCCGATTTGCGGCTGAGTCCGGACGAGAAACGGGGTGTTGAAAAAGTGTTTGGGCAGGCGTTCAACAGTCAGGGTACGACTGGCAAAGCGATTTGGGGGCAAAAGGCCAAGTGGGTTTACTATTGGGGGCCGGTTGACGAACAAGTGGTCGGGATTGCCATTTTTGACCATGCCTCCAATCTTCGTCACCCAACGACCTGGCATGCACGGGAGTACGGCCTTGTCACTGCTAATCCTTTCGGGCTGCACCATTTTCAAAAGCAGGACAAAGGCGCTGGGACCCACACGGTCAAAAAAGGCGATCAAATCACGTTTCGATATCGTGTCGTTTTCCAATTGGGTCAACAAACGACCGACGAGTTGAATCGGCAGTTTGATGAATACGTCGGTTATTAGTAATTCGGACCATCATGAATGATCGCTTAAAGCCGCTAAGGCGCTAAGCGA
The DNA here is from genome assembly GCA_024638965.1 of Planctomycetaceae bacterium. GTDB lineage: Bacteria > Planctomycetota > Planctomycetia > Pirellulales > Pirellulaceae > Mariniblastus. The sequence goes on along the minus strand of JAHEJI010000179.1, from coordinate 2,077 downwards.
GACCGATTCATTCTGCGGGAGGAACGAGCGAAGTATCTCCTCTGCCAATTTCAGTGGTTGTAGGCCGAAACAAGCTTGCGCCGTTCCGGGATTGCGGCACGGAAAGCTGGGCAATGCCGGAACAGCGCCGGGCTCGTTCCGGCCTACTAACTCGGCGGAAAAAATCACGGTCGTTGCGAGTCGTGACGGTAGCTCAGCCTGTGGCTGAGACGCGGCATCCGAGTCTGGGACAGACTCGGCAACAGAAAAATCACCCCAACAACCGTCTTGCGTTGGTTTCCGCAGCCAGTTGTGCGATCGTATCTCTTGTTGCCTGCTCGACAGCTCGTTGCCAGTTGTTTGCAAAACCTGCGTACATTGAGTTTTCGTAGGCAAAAATAATCGCCCGCGAACTATTGATCACCGCACCGAGACCATGGTCATCAAAACCAGCCGCAACATCGGCAGCGGTTCCGCCTTGAGCTCCAAGGCCGGGTATCAAGAGAATCGCGTTGGGCATTTTGGAACGTAGTTCCGCCAACTGTTCCGGGTACGTTGCTCCGACAACTGCCCCGACGCATCCGTAATCGCCTTCGCCTTTCGTCTGGAGCGACAAGGTTTGAATCAGCGTGGCGACTTTCGCGTAGACCGTTTCGCCGTCGACGATCAAATCCTGGATCATGCTGCTTCCCGAATTCGACGTCTTGGCCAACACAAACAGGCCAGCCCCTTGCTTTTTCGCCGATTCGACAAACGGATCGAGTGTGTCTGGGCCAAGGTACGGATTAATCGTTAGCGCATCACATCCCCAGGGGCTGTCATGACCGAGAAAGGCCTTCGCGTAAGCCGCTGCGGTCGAACCGATGTCGCCTCGCTTGGCATCCATGATCACCAGCAGACCCCGGCTGCGCGCGTGATTGACAACCGCTGCGAGCGCGGTCATCCCGGCGGGTCCCAGCATTTCAAAGAAAGCGGCTTGCGGTTTCACGGCGGGCACCAGGGGCGCAACGACATCGATAACTTCGCAGGAGAATTGGCGAAAGGACTCGGCAAGCGATTTCAAATTTTCGGGATCTTCAGGTCGTAATTTTATCGGCAATCTGTCGCTTCTCGGATCGAGGCCGACAATGAGTGGCGTCTGTTTCAGGCGTGTGGCCCAAATGAGACGGTCTGCGAAATTGGCTGTCATGAATGGCCTTTTATAGATTTCAAATTCAGTTCTTTTGATACCAGAATTACGAGGACCAGTTAACCAGACCGGCAAAAGCGCATTGCAGCCTGAGTAGTCAATATTCAACTGCGCTGGTTAACAACCACGAATTCCGCGAATAAACACAAATTCACTCAACCTAATTGGACCCGGCAGCTCCTCTTTTTCCGCATGCCCAACGGGCTGCGTTCTGCCGTGCCAAACGGGTGGGGCGTTGCCCCAATGGCACTTACTTCAGGACCCAACCTCTCCCAAGTTTTGGTCGACGTCTCGGCGTCGGGTGAGGGTCGTTGATTCCGCAAGGAATCTTTTCGTTTCACTCTCCTGGACCCTAATTTGTTCAGACAATGATTTTGCTTACCAACGGCGATTACTCCTGTAATCGTTAACGGTCCATCAATCAGTGACATCAGTGAAATCCGTGGTAAAACTGATTCAGGATTAGCCTACAACGAAGGCCAAGGCTGGGTCAAAACGGTGGCTTCGAACAGAAGGCTGTGAACATTCGTCCGAGGATTCGTGTCTGTACGGACGTCCGAAAGTCAGATAGAATCGTACCGAGCGGGCTGTAGCGTAGTCTGGTAGCGCGCCACACTGGGGGTGTGGAGGTCGCTGGTTCAAATCCAGTCAGCCCGACTTTAACATTCGCCGAGAATTAAAGCATTTTCAACCGTCTGAACGTTCAGATGTGCGGCAAAGTCGAACGAGCAAATTGAGTAGTACTACCCAATTTGCTCCTAGATGAAGGAACCGCACTGATGAAAAAACGTGGACGATCTAAATCCGCCCCCGCCTATCGCATTCATAAGGCTACTGGTCAAGCTATTGTCCGAATCAATGGCAAGACCCACTATCTCGGCAAACACGGCTCAGAACAGAGCCTTCAGA
>JAHEJI010000178.1 GCA_024638965.1 Planctomycetaceae bacterium | reverse complement strand
GTGTTGTCCGAAACTCGACTGGGTATTCCAAACCAGCATGAACAACACTGCGAAACCAGCAGCAAAAAGTGTTTTTGTGACATTCATATATTTGTTCCCGTTCTGAGAGTTTGACTATTTTTGACGTTGCAAAATCACTTCGTCGGAGTCGTCAACAACGACGCCGTCAATAACCTGTTGGGTTTTCCTGTATCCAAGTCGGTCTTCGTCGATGGGCCGGACGATGTTCACAGCCGTACCTACGCCTCCGTCGGGCAAAATCCCTTTTGAAGTAATCAACCAGCTTTCATCCTTTTTCGTCCAAGTCCCTTCCACAAATCCTCCATCCGAATCAAACAACCAGGATCGAATATTCTTGCTGTTAGGATCCCAGCCAATGATTTGCAGCCCATGGTGTTCCACGTTGTCGTCTTCTATGAGCCGATACGCTCGACTGATGTGGTTCTGATCCTGCGTCCATTTACATTCCGTCTCAACTGTCACGCCCTGGGTTTCGTTGACCCAGGTGCCGATCAGCCACTCCAGTTGGCGAAGCTGTTCGTGATGCGAAGTTTCTTCGGCGATCAATACATCGCTAATTCGATCGACCAGCCAGCGACCTTCTCGAAAAACAAAAACGGCACTGTATTCGGAACGTTCCGCTTTGTCGGTGCCGGTTTGAGTTACCTTAGCTTGTCCGTGGTCGATGGCTACACTCGGTGAGATGAACTCAATTTCTTCCGAGTTGACAACCAATTTCAAATTTTCAGCTTCTTTAAATAACGCGTTGAACTCTTTTTCTATCGCTTCTCGGCCTACCACCCTGTTACCGGTCGTTCGATTGGTATGAATTCCTCGCGGCGACCAGTGAGACGCAAGTTTTGCGGAGTCTTTCGAGTTGAATGCTGCGACATACGATGCAACTTCGTTCGCGATAGCTGCTGACGCTTCCTTTTTGGCGGCCTCAATATCAACTGCACTATCGACATCCTGGGCCAGCAGCGAATCAATTTGGAGGTCCGCGGTGGACCCGAAACAGACTAGCAAGACTGCGCCAAAGAGAGCACGTATCAACATGGAATGGTCCTTGAAAAATAGTTGCAAAACGAACAGTCGACTTGGACGATTCTGGCAAATACCTATTGTACAAAAAAACTGACGTGTTACTTGGATTCCTGTAAGAATGCATCGGATTTTGCCCCTACTTGATGGCGTGGTCGCAGCAGCAACAAGCAAACTGTCTGAAAACCAAATCGAGGTATTTGATCGCCTTGCATCAACTGCCGGTTCCGTTTGCTGGTGAAGAAAGAGAACGCCATCTGAATCAAACAGTGTAATTGATCTCCGACGGGGATTCTATGCTGATGAATTCGTTGCAATGTAAGGGATATGCCGATGAGTGCCCATCGATCTACGCTAAGTCAGGAAAACACCTTCGATTTTGTTCGAAAGTTTGTATAATCTTTCCAAAATCAACAGGAGCAAAAATGGCGACCGCGACGAATCAACCCGAGGTGGTTCCGGGTAGTTTTACACCCAAGTTTCATTGGCGAGTATTGGGAACTCCAGCACCGGTCTTTCCAGGTTTTGAAGTCGATATCTGTGACCCCGTCGCGTTAGAAAACGAACCGGATGCTGTCTGGCATCGCCAACGGGCAAAATCCATTATTCGAGATCATCCCGAAGTCAAACAGCTTTTCGGCCGCGCCCCCATTTCGGCGTTGTTCTGTTTCGCCGGCGTAATTTTGCAGATCGGGATTGCAGTGGCGTTGATCGGTCAACCGTGGTGGGTAATCGTGCTGGCTGCGTGGCTATTTGGTGCCATCATCAATATTGGATTGTTTAACCTCGCCCACGAGTGTAATCATTCAATGATCTTCAAAAGCAAGGCTGCGAATCGCTGGTTGTTTACCTTGACGTCGCTGCCAATGCTTTTTCCGGGCCATCACACATGGTGGATTGAGCACCATGTGCACCATAATCACCTCGGTTCAGAAAAGGACTTCGTTAAAAGGCGCCGATCAATTCTGCTGGCCCTGAAGGACAGAATCTTTGGTTATCTTCCTGGTCCGGACGTGCGGCGAATGACCACATGGATTACGACTCCTTTATTCTGGCCCATCTCAGCATTCATGTTGGTAACTCAAGTTCTCCGAGCGGTAGTGGGTCTCATCGTCTATGCGGCGACGGCGATGTGGCATCGGCAACTGAAGCCGACCGATTTTGCGCTGTCGATACTTGCGGACCAGCATTTGGTATCGGGCTATAAGCGTTACAAACTGGAAATGTGGGCCGTCACCTATCCGCTCATGGCGTTGGGGATGATTGCAGCCCTGGTTTGGTTTTTTGGCTGGGTGCCGTTGATCTATCTTTTTCTCAGTGCTTTGTTCACGACAGGTTTTTTGCATCCACTTGCCTTTGGATTAATGCTCAGTAACTCGCACTTCCACGGCTACCAGTGTTATCAGCCGAGTGCGTCCAATTACGGCCCGGTGAACTGGATTACCTTTAATTTTGGGATGCATACCGAACACCATGACTTTCATTACATTCCCTGGTTTCGACTCGGACAGTTACGCAAGATCGCGCCGGAATTTTATGACGAACTGAAGCAGACTCGATCGTTCTGCAAACTGGCATTCCAATTTGCATTTGGAACGCGCGAAGCGTTTAACAATGAGGATTATCGAAACGCAGAAAAGTTACGTTCCGAAATACCAAGCAAGGTCGCTGAAATGTCACACAGCTGATTCAAGAGCGAATTTTTCGTGTTCGTCTCCCAAATATCGCTAGGGCAAATATTGCTGCGCAAACCCTGAAGTTATTCTTCCGCGTTCCTGAGTGAAATCTTGGTCAGTCAGCCCAAGGCAACGCCCAAGGTTTTGATTCGTGTTTTTGACCCGAAGGCTTTTCAGCCATTAGCCGGTGATAAGTGCAGCGCCACCACCGGTCTGAATGATCTAGTTTGTCCTTGCACTAATCCAGTGTTTTCTTTATCCGATCGACATACTGATCGAGAAGCAATTGAGTATCGTCGAGATCAAAAAAGTGGGGATCGCAGCGGATGCATACTTTGAGCACTCGGCGGTAAGTGAAGATTGAAATCGTAGCCCGAGTTTTGATCCGCATCGGCGGTACGCCGGAAATGTCGGTTAGCAACAAGTTTCCGCACCGAATCATGCCTTTTTCACGTGGCAAATCGACGAAGAAACGTTTTGTCGGATCGCCCGTGTTGGAAAGGATGGTCGTTGACATGCAATGATCGCGAAACAAAGCGGCCTTTAACAGCCGCGGATATCGAAGAGTCCCGACAATTAGATTCATGAATTTCGTTTGATGTCGCTGGTGTTTCAACAACAACGTTTCTTTGCCCAAGCTTTCCCTCAACCTGTCAGGTTGCTTCAGCAATTTCCGGCCACGCCGAATAAAGGCGTAGGTGACGATGTTGCAGGCAGACATGATCTCCAGGTCCGGCTCTCGCAAATCTAAAGGCATCATGACACAAATTTTTCCACGACCCAGCCAAGCGCGAGTTCGTTTTGTCCATCCGTGCAGTGTTTCGAATAATTTTTCCAAGAGCAGGTCATTTACCATTTGCCCGCGCGACTGCGCAGCGTGTCGCAATTGTCGATGTTCATTCTTGTCAAACTCAAACGAAAGAATGCCGGGAAACGGATACGGTTTTGTCGTGGCTTTGTGTCTTGCTTTTGACGATTCAAGCGTCGAATTTCGTCCAAACGCGACTTGTACCGCCTGCTTGTACTCATTTTGAAAGCGGCCCTTGTCGGTCAGAAATTTCTGCGGATCGTAGCTGGCATGACCTCGATTTCGCGGATTAGCAAGCTGCGGAGCATCCTGGATTTCAGCGGCTCCCGTTCGCCTGGCATAGCTCCACAAAACGTCGCCCAAAAACTGATAGGATCCAATTCCATCGCAAACTGCATGGTGAAACTGGGTAGTCAAGACTACTTTGGTGTCATCAGATCGGACCCAGATGCGCAATCCTGTTTCTTTACGCAAGTCGATATATTCGATTCCGGCCCCTGGAAATTCAATCTTCTCGCCTAGTTCACCGAAATGGACCTGCGGCCGAACTTTTCCGGAATCGACCCAGCAATCACGATTCAATTTCGCTGGCCGAATAACTGAACGCAGGAGTGGGTGTCTTTCCAATGCCTCGTCAATCGAGGCCTTGAATGCGTTCGGTTCCAAGCTCCCGGAAAATTCAAATTGCACGATGAACGTCATCGGATATTCCGGTCGATCATCGGTCACCATGTAGCTCTCAAACGGAGTCAGGTGCAACGGAAAAATCCGTTGATCGGATGATTTGGAAATTGGCGTCGGATTTTCAAAGTCAGTGGATTGCATTTAAATCTGATTAGGCAAGTCAATCTGTGGTTGCGATCAAAAAGCGACACGATGATACCATAGACATAGTCAACCTTGCCCTCCAAAAAATAACAAGTCTTATTTTTCTGACACCAGGAAGGGCGCGCCCAGTCGGTCTTGATTTGGGATGAATCCGTCGCCTCCGACGTCGACGTAAATCGGGTTTGAAACGGCGATCGGGATGTTCTCTCCACTGCCAGGTCCCATGATTCGACCTAGCTTCAAGCCTTCGCCGGCCGCGGCCACGATAATGTGCGTGTCGTCTTTTAGGGCGATTGAGATCGTGTTATTGAATTTGCTCACACCGTTTCCAAACATCGTTGGATGCGTGCGGCGCGTAAAATTATATTTTTCTGCCGGTCTTCCATTGAGAAAAATTTGAACTCGATTAATGTCCAGCCAGTTGGGACATTGGACTTCGATATCAACTTCAATGGAGTCAGCGTCGGTTTTGATTTCTTCACCGATACTCACCTTGTTCAATGAATCTTGAAATCGTGCCGCAACCGAGAGCTTCAAAAAAGGCCCGTTGGTCATCAGTACCCTGCCCTGTTTCGAATTGCGAACCATTTCCATGGTGTCGATTTGGGCGGGATCGTCGGTTGAACTGGCGATGTAATTTCGCAACCAACCGGAGCCGTGGAAGTTGTAATGGGCGTCGGTATTCACGACACCCGGAATCCGCCGGCCTGTATTCAGCAGTTGGAGCCAGTTGAAAATCACGTTACCACGTGTGTCTGGTTCCGGCAATTCTGTTTCGGCCACGAGAATTTGGTGAGGCGGATGGACTTCAATCACGTCAACCGATTCAAACATTTGCCGAAACCCGCCGTCGTATTCCCCATCGTTGTTGACGTCAGCGTTGACGGTCACCAGGTTCGGGTGATTCATTTGAACCAGCTTCTCGCGTTCCGAATCCCACATGCTCAACCGCTGAATCTGCACGATCGGATTGACATCGGTAACCGGTCCACCACCGTCCTGGGTTCGGGGTTTGCGCAACAACGGGAATGCGTTTTGATGGTTGACCGGCAGCGGTCCCCCAGTTAACTCGATTCCGCAACAGGTCGCCATCCAGTTGGTAGCTGAGAGAGCCTCCAGGTGCGGTTGATAGGTGTCGATCCGATTGTGTTCCGTACAGGGAGCAAACTCGATGTGTTCAGCCAACAGATTCAGGACGCGACCAAGCTGATCGCTCGTATTGTCACCGCTTGGCGAGGAGTGGCTATGAAAGTCGGCGCTGACCCAGCCATCGGTATTCACCGTTCGTTTCAGCACGGCGGTCAAGGCATTCGATTCACCCCGGTTAACCTCAATCCGTTTGACGATCGCGTCGTACTCAGGCCCGCGACTGATGAACACTTCATATTTGCCTGGCCCGAGTTGTTGTTCGAACCTGCCGTTTTCGGAATATCGCAAGTTTTGAACTGCAATCGCGCGACTATCCGGACCAAAGTTCGGATTATTGGTTCCTTCAATACCGACGAACGCAACTTTACACGGAAGCGGTCGACCCTGGTCGTCAGTGATCAGCGCGAATACCGTTCCCAGAGATTCAAGTTCGATCTCCTTCGTCGACGCACGGCCTTTTTCAACAATCAGCTGATCGTTGACGGTTGGGCGTCCGTCGGCTTCAACCTTCAAGTCGTAAGTTCCGCTTCGGATTTTGAAATCCAAGGCACCTGTTGGATCAGTCCGGGCGATCAATGCGGGAAAATCCGAGTTATTTGCGGAACGCATGGTCACCTTGGCGTCTTGTACGAATCGACTGGCATCTTTGATGATTACTCGGCACGATTGAATTTCGCCTTCATTAACCTGGTCAATCAGCCCGGCCAGCTCGACTTCGTTGCGGGCAGGAATAATAATTCTCTCAATCTTTCGCATGGAGTTACTTTTCAGCGGACCAGGATCTTTGCCATCTTGGGCATAAGTCCACAGGACACGCCGGTTTTTGACACGTTTTGCCTGTTGTCCCTTGGAAACGATTCCATAGGCTTGATAAAACCACTGGTCGTAGGCTGAAAGATGTCCCCGAATTGGATCGACCGAGAAGCGAAAAGTTCGATCGGCCCGTATCGAATCGAAAAGAGGCCGCGCGAACGGTTGATCGGAATCGTTGGAATAGTCGGAAACGACGGTGAAGCCAAAGTCGTCTTTATCCAGCCGATAAGTCAATTTCATCGAGACGTCTTGGCGGGACTTGCTCTGAAACAAAAGCACCACTTCGTCGCCCGTTGCGGTAAAGTCTTGTTGTGCAAGTTCGCCAGCTTCGATCTCGCGACCGTCCACCTGGATCCTAATTTCACCGTTCGAGAAATCGAATTCGCCGTTTCCGGGATAAAAGCAACTGAGTTGATCGTTCGGTTGCTTGGTTTGCGTCAAGTCGATCAGGCATCCGCCCACCTGTCGAACGGTCATGTTGGCGTTTCGAGTTGAGTTGTTCTGTGCGATGACACCCGTGACGTGATTGTTTCTCAAAACGAAATCACCCAGGATCGCATCAACTTCTTTTCCTGCCGGAGCCATTTGCGCCCAGTTGATGTCAGTCAGCTTGGCTATTACGACTGAGTTTTCCGCCGACTGTGCAAAGAGAGACGTGCCTGGTTGTCCAAAAAGGGAGATCAAAATCACTCCGACAAGCGTCGAAAGGCATGTTTGGATTTGGGGTTGGGATAGATTCATTATTTGTGGATTTATCATATTTGGATAATCGTTGGTGTGATCGCGGGGCATTTTGGTTTTTGGTACATGTTTGTTAAACAAATCATATCAGATTCGAAAAATGAACGAACTGTGTTAGTTGGAGAGCGCCAGTTTCTCGTTGAGCCCGCATTTGTAAAGCCGTTTCCTAATTCTGCTTCGTTTAACGGCATGCCGAAGGGCTTGCGATTGGCCGAAACCACGCTCGCGGGGCGTTGTCCCAATGGCACTTACTCTAGACCCAACCTCTCCCAAAAGTTGGGAGAAGTCGACGTCTCAGCGTCGGGTGAGGGCTGTTGATTCCGCACGGAATCTTTTAGTTTCCGTGCAATCGGGAGAGAGGGAGGGTGTCGAGTCGCCCTAAAATAAGTGTTATAAGTGTTGCTGGGCATTTCCCACGCGGTAAACGATTTTCGTGTAGGGAGGATATTGAAGACCGAGTTGCGAGCAATTCTGCAAAAAAAGGCTTGAAGCGATAGCTTCAAGCCTTCGATATTAACGGATTGTCAGCGAAATGAGCCTAAGTTCAAAAATCGCTTGTACCATCTCGATCGCCGCGTCGTGCACCTTGATCGCCGCCTCGGCCACCACGATCACCGCCTCGTCTTCCTTCGAGGCCCCCACGATTGGGACCGCGACGATTATTGCTGAATTCAAATGACTCGCCTTTTAACTCTTTGAACTTTTTGCGTTGCTCGGGAGTTAAGACGGCAAGTACTTCATCTTGAGCTTGCTGACGAAGTTTTTGGATTTTCTCTTCCAGCTTTTTCGAAGCTTCTTCCGCGGCTTTTTTCATCTTTTCTTTTTGTTCATCGGTAATTCCGAGGGCTTCGATAATCGAATCATTATCCGCCAAGCCGTCGGTGCCGCTACGTCGAATTTGGGATTGAAAATTTAGTTCCCTCAATCGTGTCAGCTGGTGTGGGAGGAGTACTTGACCGATTTCTTCGTCCATTTCTTTCGTGCGCTCGGTAATTTTGGCTCGCAATTCTTCCATCCGCTCGCGTCGTTCATCATCGCTTAAGTCTCGGAAACCGCCGCCGCCGCGGAACATTTCCATCATTTCCTGCCGCATCTCGCTTTGAATCTCTTCGAGATCAGCAACTTGATCTTCGACAAGTTCAAGTTCTTCTTGAACCTTTGAATCACGAAGAAGCGTCGACAAACCGCCACCGCCGGCGCCTCCTCCCCAAAAACCGCGTCCGCCACCGCGTTGAGCGAAACCAACGTCTGCGAGCGATACGACTGCTCCGAGAGCGAGTACAGCCATGAAATAAGAACGGGAAGATAACATCAGAAACTCCTGGAATTTAATGGAAGAACCGCCTTGCCTGCTGGCAACCCTGACGACCAAGACAAATACCTGTGATAACAGGAGGCGGGTATATTTGCTTATTCCTAGTCACGGTTTTAACCAAGTAAACCGGACATAGTTTCGGCATCTTCCCCGTTTTTTGGGAAATATTTGATCCAGAAATTAAGACTATTCGGGTCGTTTTCAGTGAGCACCCCAGCGCAGCCGACTAATTCCGGGTTTTGCCGGCGTTTTGTCCTAAATGTTGGCGTAATTGAGCGATGTCGATACGACTTTCGCCAGATTGACGGTTGCCAACTTTTTCCAGATATTTCAGCAGCTGGGGGCTCGGATCGGCCAATGTAATGGCCTCGGTTCGCGTAGGATCCGCTTTCGATCTGACAATCAGAATCACTTCCATATCGTTGGATTGGGTTCCCGAACGGAGGTTCGGGCTGTCTCGATTATAGTTCACGTTCGTTAGCGAGTCGCGTAGCGGACTGTTATTTGCATAGCGTTCCACGGGGGCTCGGTCGGCTGGTTCCCGTCGAAATGGTGTCATACGGGGATCCTCATTGCTTTGGGAATTCGCAACGCCAAACTGGTTGGCGGGAGGGGTGGTTGGGCGGTTTCCAAACGTCACGCCCGGTTTCGGTGAAGGCTGCCCAGTCACCGCTGCGAGCGCTGAGCGATTTCCCGGTTCAAACAGATGATTAAGATTTTCCTTGGCGATTTGCCAATAGATCGTGTCCAAAGCTGTATAAATTCCTTCGTCAAAATCGACGGCCGCAGCGTTGCATACGCCAATTAGTTTCCCGTCGTTTGTAAAAAGACCACCGCCACTTCGTCCGTCGACCGGGCGACCATAGATATCGTATTTTGTGATCCTGTCCGTATCGTAAGCGGCCTTTCGCTTGATTTTGGTTCGTCGAATGGTCGGCGGCTCACCGTGATCACACCCGATGCTGAATACGGTTTGACCCCGCTGAATCGACTCGCGACGATTTGCGAGTGGCACGGGATCAACATTAACACCGGCAGTAACGGCAATTAGACCTACGTCTCGAGAATCTGCGTCGTACCCCATCAGTCGTCCGGGTGCCTTTTTGGGAGCGTCATTCGCAAAATCATACTCGACAGAGATCTTCCCCCGTCCGCCAGAATCACGAAATACATGACCGCAGGTCATGACCAGCCATTCGCCATCATGACAGTGAATGACTGTCCCGGTCGCATAGGAGATACCCTCCGGGTCTTCGACACGAATGCGTACAGTTGCATCCATGGCGAGTTGTTCAATTTGATTCCCAGGAATACGAGTCCCTTGGTGTAATGTAGAGTTATCACCATCCAACGTATCGGCGTTTCGTCGAGCATCTAACTTTCTGACAAAAGCGTCTTGTTGTGATTGTGGGATTACCGGTTGCGGCGCGGGACGTGCCGGCGGATTCGTTGCGGCCGTGACACCTATCGACTGAAACCAGTTTTGGAGAGTCGACGAATCGATTAATCCCGAGTGCCGCCGAATTTCCCGGTTGCCTTGAACAAGCACAAGGGTCGGGGTCGAAGTAATACGAAACTGGCTGACCCATTGTGGGTAAGCGGAAGTGTCGACCTTGGTGATGGGAAAACCGCGTTGTGCAAACGAGCTTAGAACCGGTTCTACCTGTTTGCACGGACGACAGCCTTCGTTCGTAAAGAAGTATAAAGTTGCTCCGCTGTTGGATCCGTTCTCTCTGGCGGCGCAAGTGCGATCAGCTGAACTCAGAACGAGGGCGATCGCAAAGATGAGAATAAATGGATTGACGTCAACAAATAACTTTCGCATCCCGATCCCTCCCTGGATTGGATGTTGGTCCACTGACCTTCTAAAAGAATTTCAGCAGTCGATAAATTGATCACTGTCGATCGGCATGTCATTTTTTCAAAACGTGAAATTCTTCCACGCTCGTTCGAGTACGCTTCCATGGCTACTCGAATCGCTTAATAGATACTTCCTGTATTTAAAAAGCGAAGACTTGCCAAATTTCAAAGATCAAAGCCAATTTGTCCTGTGAAATAACGAATTAAAGACACTCGCCTAAAACCGCCTTCACAAGACTGAAAATAAATTGCACCTTTTGTGCCAATTGGCTAAAGGATTAGAATGGAATTACCGAGGGCCACAAAGATGGATCTTTGGATTTCTGCGATATTGATAAAGTTGCTAGCTATGAAGGGCCGTTAATTGACATCCAATCTCCACAGTTTTGCATCGGTTGCAGTGTCGCGAAGACTTATTGCGGCAATGATCTTGTTCGCCGTGTTTTCCGCCGTAAGTGTTCAGTTAGAGAGAAGTTGCGATGCGACTCAGATCCCCGTCACCAAGAAACAAAGACCTAATTCGATTCATCGACCAGTCATTATTCAGTTTCATGGGCCGATCGATTACAAGCTGTCAAAGTATTTTCATTCACGGCTTGCGCAAGCTAAAAAAACGAAAGCAGATCTTGTCATCATCGAGATTGACAGTCCCGGCGGCCTGAAAACGGAGAGCCTGGCGATCGCGGAAAAACTGCGTGACATTGATTGGGCCTATACGGTTGCTTTTGTACCTGACGAAGCGATCAGCGGTGGTGCCCTGGTTGCGTTCGGCTGCGACGAAATTGTGATTGCTCCGGATGCGAAGTTCGGAGATATCGGCGAGATTTATCTTGATCCGCTGGCACAAGCTTACCGGTTAGTTCCGGCGAAAGAGCAATCATTCCTGATTACATCGGCGACGAATCTGGCTACCTCTAAAGGGAGACCTCCGGAATTGGCCGAAGCTTTGATCGACAAAAATGTTTTGGTCTATTGGAAATCGGACGCCACCGGCAAAAAAATTTACCAAACGGCCCGAGTCGATGACGAAGACAAACCTGTGCCGCCCTGGAACTTGATCAAGGAAACAGGACCGGAACGGTTTTTGACAGTTTCCGGAGCGAGAGCCAAGGAAATCGGAATCGCTGAGACCATAGGTTCGACACGCGAGGATGTCGCCAAAGAACTTCATTTCGATCTAACCGAAGTTCAGGTCTTCCGTGCGACCTGGACAGATTCGGTTGTTTATTACTTGAATACTCCGTTTGTCACCGGCGTATTGGTTTTAATTGGGCTAATTGCGCTGTACGTGGAATTCAGCGCACCGGGTGTGGGTATCGGTGGATTGATGGCTGGACTGTGCGCAGCACTTTTTTTCTGGAGTCGTTTTTTGGGTGGCACTTCAACTTGGCTGGAAGTGCTTTTGTTTCTGGCCGGTATTATTTTCCTGGCAGTCGAGTTATTTGTGATTCCGGGATGGGGATTCGCTGGCATAATCGGGATCGGCCTCCTGTTTGTCAGCGTTGTCATGGCGAGCCAGGATTTTGTGGTTCCTTCGACCACGCGTCAATGGAATCAACTGGTGACGACGCTGTTGATGATTTTGTGCACGGGCTTGGCGTTTGTGGCTGCTGCGGCCGTTCTTGCGCGGAGGCTGGGAAGTCTGCCGGTGTTCAATCAGATGATATTAGCGCCTGCTTTGGATGGTGCGCCGGTAACCGAAGTCAAGGGTGAGTACGGAAAGAAACCGGTTCCCCAAGAACATCCGCTGGTCTCGATGGGAGATTGGGGCCGAGCCGAGTCTCTGTTGCGACCTGCCGGACGGGCGGTCTTCAACGGTCTCTCAGTCGATGTGGTGAGTGATGGTTCG
>JAHEJI010000177.1 GCA_024638965.1 Planctomycetaceae bacterium | reverse complement strand
CGAATACTGGCGTCTCCACCGGGCAGCGGAATGTACTGGAGCTGAGCAATTCGCTGATATTGTTGCGAATCGGCGACCATAAACTCGCCACCCCAAATGGCGCGATCCGTGCCAAATCCGGTTCCGTCAAAAACGCATCCCAAAATTTTTTCGTCAGATGGCCAAGCGGATTCGGCGATCAACGAAACGATATGCGCATAATGGTGTTGAACCCGAACTAATGGAATCGACAGCGATTCGGCAAACCGCTCTGCCCAACGGCCGGAAATATAACCCGGGTGAAGATCGGCCACGATCGCCTCCGGTTGCACGCGAAACAAACGAAAAAAATGATCCACGCTCCTGCGTATCGCGTCGAGCGTTTCGATGTTGGCCATGTCACCGATGTGTTGACTCAGATAGGCGTAATCATTTTTGGTAACACAAAACGTCGCTTTGATTTCACCGCCGACGGCCAGCACGCTTTTTCCCGCACTGTTCAGGCGGAGTGGCACCGGGGCATAGCCGCGGGAACGACGAATAGGCAGCAGGCCGTTTTCAACTTGGCGGACGACGGAATCATCACAAACGACGTAGATTTCACGATTGTGGAGCAAAAAACAGTCGGCTAGATTTCCGAGCCGGAGTTTTGCTTCCATGTTTTCCCGAACGATCGGTTCGTCCGAAATATTTCCGGAAGTCATGACTAGCGGCGGCGCGTGCTCAAGAAGCAAATAATGAACTGGTGAATAGGGCAACATTATGCCAATAAAATTGTTCCCTGGTGCAACAAGTTCTGACAACTTGCGATGGACGAGTTCCTGACTGACATGCGGCGAAGGTGAGGGAGCTGTTACGTCTCGCCCAGAGAAAGAGCTGAGATGCGGGCCGGTTTTTTTTCTCAATAGCACGATGGGGCGTTGCTTGCTGGTCAGTAATACACGTTCTTGTTCATTGACATGGGCCAGTGATCGGGCCTGTTGTAGGTCACGAACCATTACCGCAAACGGCTTGTCAACGCGCCCTTTTCGTTTTCGAAGTTCGGAAATGGCATCATCATCGGTAGCGTCGCAAGCAAGATGAAACCCTCCGATGCCTTTGACGGCAACAATCTTTCCACTGCCGATCGCCTGCTGAAAACCCGCCACCGCCGCGTCCCCCCGAGGGATCGCCGGGTCGCCGGCGTTTTCAAAATGGCGGTCCCGTTTCGAATCGGTAACCAACCAGATTTCCGGTCCGCAATCAGCACAGGCGTTGGGCTGAGCATGAAAACGGCGGTTGCCGGGATCCTGGTACTCGTGCTGACACGGCGCACACATCGCGAACGATTTCATCGTTGTTAGCGGTCGATCGTATGGAATATCTTCGACGATCGTAAAACGAGGTCCACAATTAGTGCAATTGATAAACGGATATCGAAATCTCCGATTGGTGGGGTCCTGCATTTCGCGCAGGCAGTCCATGCAAATCGATATGTCCGTCGAGATTGGCGTGCTGCGATGTGCGGCGGCAACACTTTCGGCGATATGGAATTGCGTATCAGCTAAGGTCGGTATGTGGGCCGTTTCAATCAGGTCAATTCTGGCAAGTGGCGGTGCAACATCTTCAAAGCCGCCAAGAAAGTTCTTAACTTGTTCCCCGTTTCCCTGGATTTCGATCGTCACACCGGACGAATCATTCATAACCCATCCGGATAGTCCGAATTTTTGAGCCCGTTGCCAAACGAACGGACGGAAACCGACGCCTTGTACGATGCCTGTTACTCGAATGCGTTTTCGAATTTGTTCGGTTGAGTTCGCCAATTCAATCCACTGCCCAAGGATGCGGTCGTATGTCAACAAGGCAGAAGAAGATAGCTTAGCAGGCATCAACGCGGGTCCCAAGGTTCCATCAGATCCACTGCTTAACGTAGTGAAAAAGACGTGTCCTGGTCCAACGAGTTTGTGCTTTCGGATTTGTATGCCAACGGCTTGTCTTTCTTATTCAGTTGATGCTGTTTCCGAGACATCCATCGAACAATTCTCGGAAACCACGACGCTAACGGAAGAGCCGATTTTTGGGTAATCCTAAGGGGGCAATTGCTCGTCGTTGCCAGTGAGTTCTCAAAATAGTGGTGAGAAGACTCGACTCACAAGGTGACAATTTCAAAAACCACGACGACAGAACGACTTGCGATCTAAGCCATTGATCTGTCTGGACTTAGACTCTGGACCGCAACGGACAGCTTTGGACGTCTGTGGACATCTTGTCCGAGTATAACATGCCTCGTTTTGCGTAGAAACGGCCAAGCGAATTCGCCGATCACTTCGTAACCGCTTTATGCAAGGTGGAGTCGTTACCTGTCTTCAATACGGGTACTTCAAACCTCGGCCAGGTGCGACGGATGAAGAGTGCTCCAAGATTGGAGAAGCTGATGCTGTATACGAGCGGTGGTTTTCGATGTTAGAAGCAGGGCCAAGTATTCTGAAGTTGCGCGTTGGCTGCGTGCAGCCGGAGTCACGCTTGCGCTACCAACTGCGAATTCAACATCGGACGAATCGAAGTCCGGTTGGCTGGAGGCACGCCGACTCAAACACCTGACCTGATGGCCTTCTTTCAAAAGGAGCGGAAGCAAACGGCCACCGACGTAACCAGTCGCACCGGTTAGTAAGATTTTCGACTGCAAGTTGGAGCCCCTTCCTCGCCTCACCGTTGGCTTGATTCTCTTTTCGTCGCTCGTTTCAAGCCATCTTACTGTGCCGCCCACGACATGGGCATTCAGGCTCCTACCATTTCCCGAATCGCTGGGCTCAACCATCGAACAATCCAGCTTGGCTGCGGAAACAATTCAAACGATCTTCGCTTGCCAACCTGGGCTTTTAGAGCGATCTCACTAAATGATAGCAGTTTTCCCAGCGCCCTGAGACTCGGCAGTGGACGGTTCACGATTGCAAGGGCGGTTTTGTAATCCGGGAAGCGAAACAGAATCTGTTCACTCAGAAATTCAATCGTCGCTTTATGGTCGGCGATCGCGACATCAAGCTCGCCGACCATCAGGGCTTTGGGGAGTCACTTTTTCTATCAGTCCTGATCTTGAGGAATCCGTTGAGGACCCACTCCGCATGTTCGGCATTTGCTCCGGTACCGCTGGGGACTTGAATGTGCATGTCTTCAAAACCGTATGTAATTTCAGCATTGTTTCCGGTTAAGCGATCATAGAGTCCAATTGCAAGGTCTGGCCAATTCTTTGTGTGTTCTGCGTTCATATCTTTGCCTATTATGTGAGATTGAGGTTTAGTCCATAGCGTCGATTTGCTTTTGTAGTTGTTCCGCTTCAGCGGTTTTTTCGTCGCTCTTCATACGATTGGTTTGGGATAGCTTGTAAGCTTCTTCACGCAGCTTTGCGAGCTTGGCTTCAAGTTTCTCCTTCTTGGATTTCATTCCAAACATGATTGCATCTCCAAGATTTGTCGTTTAACAGGCGAAGAACCGCAAACTGAGCTGACTCGCAACTGATCCATTTATTCGTTACGACCATCCTGGCAGCATCGAGGTCAAGTTGAGCGGTTTAGACAAAGTTAGGTTGCGGGACTGAGTTAAATAAAAGTCCTTAAATCTTCGGATAATTCCACATTCAAATAGTGCATGTTTCAGTCGATCCGTAAGCCTGACGGAACCAAAAAATTCGGAACTCATACTACCCGATAAGTCGTTGGCACGCGGAAGCCGCAAGTTTGACTTCGAGTTATCCACCGAAGTCCAATGCGGTTGTTATTCTAAGCAAACAAAGGCCAGCAACTCACCACTTCACCGAGAATACTGAATGACTTATGCCCGAGCTAGACTTTGGTTGGGGATCATCGGCGTCGGTTCCATAGTCTCTATCGCCACTATCGTGCTCATAACGGGGTTGCCGCAGGCGTTACTCGGAAACAGCCCAGTCTTCGGTTTTCGAGAAATCCTCCAGCTTTCCGCAGTTCCTGGATTTTTCATATTGTGGTTGATTCCACTGGACTTTCTTGGTGGGTTCTTTCTACCAGCAAAGTTTGAAAAATCCGATCAAGCTTTCAGCGCATGGTTTCGCAGCTACCTAGTCGCGGCACTTTCCCAAGGTCTGCTGTTCATGCTCTTCGGTTCACTGATTATCCTACTCAGCCAACAATACGGAATGGTCGGGGGGTTCTTTACTATTAGCGTTGGTATCTTAGCCTGCTTTCTAGTCCGCAATCGTCTACTGCTCAATCGTGAATCAAAAACAGAAGCCTCCGCGAGAAAGTTACTCGACGCGATCGGCTTGATTCCGTCATGGCAGATTTTTGTTCCTAAAACGGTCGTCGTCGAACACAAAGACATCGGCTTTACCGGAGGAGTCGTTGGGACCGGCAAGCACGCTCAAATAGTGATCCCGAAAGCGTGGCTCTCTTTTAGCCGCAAACAACTTGCAACCTCAATCGCTCGCCGTGCCGTCGCAATCAACAGCGGCAGTTACACCCGCGGTTTAATTTTTGCGTTCACCTGGAATGTGGGTGGATTCTTACTTTGCTCGCTTTTGCCGGGGGCCGGACTGACCACTGTCGCCGGTCTTGTAACTATCATCTGTGGATTTACGCTTTGGTCATTCCTCGGCTTGCTCACGTTGCCAACGGTCAGCAGAAATGCCTCGTTGAAGATTGACCAGGAACTACTTCAACAGGGGATGCCAGCCGAATTGATTTCCAATACGGCTTTCACGATGGATCAGATGCAGGACGGCGAACCCGAGCGACCGCGATTGATCGAAACGATCTTCCATCCCGTCCCCAACGTCGCCAGCCGAAACCGCACTGAACCGATTCGAGGACTCGCTGCATGGAACGTTGCTCGAACAACATTGTTTTTCTCCTGGGCCTGCCTCGGGTTTCTTTCACGCTCCGTTCACTGCAACGTTGGGCGTCCTGAGCTATGGACGATGTTGCCAACTGATTGAGTTTTGTGCTGCACAACAAAGAAACGGTCGAATTAAATGAAGAAAGAAAACCTTCCAAAGAAACTCTGCAGGGTTTGTGGCAGGCCAATGTCTTGGTGCCGGAAGTGGTCAAAAACGTGGCATGAAGTGAGATACTGTACCGACAGGTGCCGCGCAAACGCAAGGCCGATCGCGACGGTGAAGGCGACTCCGAAATCCCCTTAGGACTTGAGGCTTGAGACCACGGTGAACTTGAACGAAGCACAAACCGATCGCGTCATTCAGATGGATTGGGAAGACCGTACAACGTTCGAAGCGATTCGCGAGCAGTTCGGCCTCGAACCTGGACAAGTCATTAAACTAATGCGAAATAACCTCAAGCCATCTTCATTCCGATTATGGCGAGAACGAACATCGGGTCGTAAAACCAAACATCTCTCCAAACGTTCATTTGTTGTGGGGCGTTTCCGCTGCAAAAGCCAGCGAGTTTGACCAGGCAGAATGCGTGTCAAATGAGTTCGCATAAAAGGCTGTTCTCGATGCAGACAGGAGAAGCCAGCTCTGTTTCGAGTTCGAGTCGAGAAAAATGGTGACTGGATTTTCATTTGCAAGCCTTGTCTAAATCAAGTTAAGCCCAACAATATCTACCAGTACGGCGGGACATGGAAGAGCGAAAAACGCCACTGAGGATTTGAGCCAATTGACGGAGCGAACGAGTGGAAACTGAGACACAAAAGGACGTGGAGGGCAAGCTCGCGATCCTCGCCGATGCAGCCAAGTACGACGCTTCGTGTGCAAGCAGCGGCTCCAAGTCCACTCGAAAGGGCAGCAAGATTGGCAGCACCGAAGGCATGGGCATCTGCCACAGCTACACGCCCGATGGGCGCTGCGTTTCGCTGTTGAAAATTCTACTGACCAATTACTGCATCTACGATTGCCAATATTGTGTCAATCGTGTGACTAGCGACACGCGTCGTGCCCGTTTTTCGGTCGATGAAATCGTTACCTTGACGATCGAGTTCTACAAACGCAACTATATAGAGGGCCTGTTTCTTAGTAGTGGCATTATTCGAAATTCCGACTACACGATGGAGCAGCTAACACTCGTTGCCAAGAAGCTGCGAACAGAGCATCGTTTTGGCGGCTACATCCATCTGAAAACGATTCCCGGTGCGGCAGAAGACCTGATCACGGAAGCCGGTTTGTGGGCGGATCGACTGAGCGTCAATATTGAGCTGCCGACCGAGGTAGATCTCAAGCAATTGGCTCCGGAAAAGAAGAAACCGCAGATCGTCAGTGTGATGTCGGGCATCAAAGACAAAATTGCCGAAACAAAATCGGATCGCAAATCTGGCTTGAAGCCGCCAAAGTTCGCTCCTGCCGGTCAGAGCACTCAGATGATTGTCGGAGCGACGGCAACGCCTGACAGCAAGATTCTAAAGACCGCCAGCGAACTTTACACTGGCCAGCGACTTCGCAGAGTTTACTATTCCGCCTATAGCCCAATCCCGCACGCCGATTCGCTGCTGCCGGGAAAGAGTCCGCCGCTTGTCCGGGAACACCGTCTCTATCAAGCTGATTGGCTGTTGCGATTTTACGGGTTTGATGTCAACGAGATCGTCGTTCGTGAGGACAAAAACCTCGACCTAGAAATTGACCCCAAGCTTGCATGGGCGTTGCAGCAGCGCGACTACTTTCCAGTGGACGTGAACACAGCCAGTCGCGAACAACTACTACGCGTCCCCGGCATTGGGGCTCGCAATGTCAAACGAATTCTGTCGATCCGCCGTCACAAGCGGTTGCGAACTGACGATTTGAAAAAGCTGCGAGTCGCTTGGAAACGAACCAAATCGTTTGTCATCACGGAAGATCACAACCCCGCACTTGCCGATCTTGATCGTGGCGATTTGAAACGCTTGATCGTGCCGAAGGAAAAACAGTTAACGTTCTTCGACACGTTTGACTCGGCACTCAAAGGAGAGCTTTAGAAACCAGTCCATATTGTGCCATGCAAACGATAACCATCACCGACTTTGATAACTGGCGTAAAATCGCACGGTCACTTATCGCCAGCAATACCTCACCGACTGAGGTGCAATGGGTGGATGACGATGGCCAGCAATCGCTATTTGGCAACGAACGAGAGCCCGACAAGACACGAACGAAGGCGACCACCTTCCGTGTGCCGCGAGAATTCATCTCATTGGCTCAGACAGTCGGATATCACCGTGATGCAAACCGTTGGAACCTACTCTACCGTATACTTTGGCGGATCAAGAACGAGCAACCGCATTTGCTGGAGATTGAAACAGACGAAGATGTTTATCGCCTGACAAAAATGGAGAAACAAGTTCGTCGTGATGCTCACAAGATGAAAGCGTTCGTGCGATTCCGCAAAGTCGTCCGAGACCAGGAAGAGTTCTTTGTTGCCTGGCATCAACCCGACCATCGGATCGTGCGTCGGGTCGCACCTTTTTTTTCGCGTCGTTTCGCTGGGATGAACTGGACGATCCTGACTCCAGATGAATCAGTGACGTGGGATCAGCAGAGTTTGCAGTACGGGAAAGGCGTTACACGCAGCGAAGCACCCGATTTTGACGAACTGGAAGACCTATGGCGAACGTACTACGCCAACATTTTCAATCCAGCTCGCGTGAAAGTGAAGATGATGAAGAGCGAAATGCCAGTTCGTTATTGGAAGAACCTGCCTGAGGCTGACATTATCGGAGACTTGCTGGCTGATGCTCCACGGCGAGTCGAGCAAATGATCGCCCAGCATGAGGGCTTTGCCGAAACGGCCATCGACTTCATCAAGCAAGATGCTGCCCAGCCGGCCACGCTCGCGTCGTTAAATAAAATGGCATCCATCTGTTCTGCATGTGACCTTCATCGTGATGCAACCCAAACGGTTTTCGGCGAGGGCCCAGTTAATGCAAGAATTGTTTTACTTGGCGAACAACCAGGCGATCAAGAAGATGTCAGCGGCAAGCCTTTTATCGGGCCAGCAGGCAAGATTTTGGACGGCGCTTTGCAAGCCGCCGGTCTCGATCGTTCGCAGTTGTACGTGACCAACGTTGTGAAGCACTTCAAGCACACGACTTCAGTCAACGAGACTTCAACATCTAACACATCAGAATCAAAAGGCAAGAAACGCCTGCATCAGAAACCAAATGCTCGCGAAGTCCGCTGCTGTCGGCCCTGGTTCGATGCGGAGTGGAGCTGTCTTGAGGACGCCGAAGTTTTGGTTTGTCTTGGTGCGACTGCGGCGACAGCGATTCTCGGGCCGGGTTTGAAGCTTACGGATACGCGTGGTCTGTTTATTGAATCTGACCACTGCCAAAAAACACTCCTCACATGGCACCCATCCGCCATCCTTCGGTCACACGACAACTCTATTCGCGAGAGAAAGATGCAGGAACTGATTGACGATTTAAAGCTGGCTGCCAAGGAGAAAATTCATGTCGAAACTTAAAGTATTTGTAGTTATTGTTCTCTGTGCGGCTTTCACCGAAACCACTCAAGGCCAGAATTATCCACAATTTCGTGGCGAGAATGCGGACGCGGTATCTTCTCAACCGCTGCCAACCACGTGGTCCGATGTGGACGGAAAACAAACTAACGTGCAGTGGAAGATTCGGGTCCCGGGCGAAGGTTGGTCCCAGCCGATTGTTTGGGAAAATCGACTCTACATGACCGCGGCAGTTCCGCTCGACGAAGCAGACCAAGACAAGGTCGGTCCGGAAGTGCATAACGGAGGATACGGGCGCAATCGAAACGATCTGGTCAATGTCGGTTACAAGTACCAAATTTTTTGCATCGATGCCGACACGGGGGACAAGATTTGGGAGTGTACCGTCAAGCAGGGTAAGCCGCCCATTCCACGGCATAGCACCAACACGTATGCGACTGAAACTCCAGTCACTGATGGTCAGCGAATCTACGCCTACTTCGGGATGAACGGCGTTCACTGCTTGGACCTGGACGGCAACATCGTTTGGCAGAAAGACCTTGGTGCTTATGAGATGAGAGCTGGCTGGGGAACCTCCAGTTCGCCCACACTACTTGATGACCGATTGTTCATACAGGTCGACAATGAAAAGCAGTCATTTGTGACGGCGCTAGACACCCAGTCTGGCAAGGAAGTTTGGCGAGTCGATCGTGATGAACGTTCACAGTATAGTAGTCCACTTATTTGGAAAAACTCAATTCGCGATGAGCTGATCCTCGGCGGGATGGTTTTCCGTTCGTACGACCCGGCGACTGGCAAATTGCTGTGGCAATTGGACATGAACAAGGGGCGGAGTTCGGCAACGCCAATCGCGATCGCCGACCGACTCTACATCGGCAACGAGTTTCGCAACCGTGGCGGTGCTGACGACGGTGGTGGACGCCTGTTTCGTATCAAGCCGGGTGGGTCAGGTGACATCACTCCCAATAATGGGCGAAAGACAGGCGAATTTGTTGAATGGCGAACCGATGATTCGGGTATTCAGATGTCATCGCCAACCCAATTGGCAGGTAACTTGTATTTCTTTGAGCGACGGCTTGGGGTCGTTCATTGCGTTGACGCGGACACTGGACGGATCGAATACAAAAAGCGAGTTCCCGGCGGACGCGCTTTTTGGGCTTCGCCCTGGACTGATGGCAATTACCTATTCGCCTTGGATTCAACCGGTAATACTCATGTGATCGCGGCGGGCGATGAGTTCAAAGTGGTGACCGTCAACAAATTGGAACAACAAGCGTGGGGAACACCAGCGGTCGCCGGTGGGCGTATTTTTCTGCGAACGGCGAAAAATCTCTACTGCATCGCGGATGAAAAGTAGACATTAGAACGACGTGACATTCGCCAGAAACGCTTCAACGCGACGAGGTCACGGTGTTACAAGGCGCCGTAATAAGGGACAACATTTTATGACAAGACTAATCAAATCATTTGCCATCGTCGCACTGTTATTGCCAAGTATTCTTTCGACATCGATGTCTTTGGCCCAAGACGTCACTTGGAGCCAATGGCGCGGGCCGCAGCGCGATGGTGTTTGGCCCGGCGAGTTACCGACCGACCTTTCTAGTTTGAAGCTGGCTTGGGAAAGACCGCTGCAGCCGTCTTACAGTGGACCTGTAACGGATGGCAAAGTTGTCTACACGACCGAAACTGTCGATGAATCGTTCGAACGCATGACGGCTTTCGACTTGCAAAACGGCGAAGTGAAATGGACGGCCAAATGGGATGGTGCGATAAAGGTGCCGGGTTACGCGATGGCCAACGGCTCGTGGATCAAATCGACTCCAGCCCTTGCCGAGGATTCACTCGTGATTCTCGGGATGCGTGACGAAGTCATTTGTCTGGAACCGGCGACCGGCGAAATTCGCTGGCAAGCAGATCTTGCTGAGCGTTTCGATGCTCGTCGTCCTCCATTTGGTGGCGTTTGTTCGCCATTGATCGACGATGGATCGGTTTATGTGATGGCTGGCGGTGCGACGGTCAAGTTGTCGCTGGCCGACGGCAGCACGATTTGGAAGACGCTGGATGATGAGGGCGATGACGACGACGCGTGCAGCAGCCCCGTAATCGAGACGATCGCTGGCAAACGTCAACTGGTCGTGCAAACGCGAACTCGACTTTGCGGCGTGGATTTGGGTGATGGATCGCTGTTGTGGTCCAATACGATCGAAGCTTACCGAAATATGAACATCTTGACCCCGATGGTGATCGGTAACCGTGTCTACACCGCCGCTCAGCGCGGACGTTCACATTGCTTTGAAGTAAGTGTAACGAATAGTCAGATGAAATCGAAGGAAGTATGGAGCCAGAAGACGCAGGCGTACATGTCTTCTCCGGTTGCCAATGATAAAACGATTTTCGTGCATTCCAGCAACGAGCGGTTGACTGCGCTCGACATCGCAACGGGCAACATCCTTTGGGCAGGCAAGCCAATGGGCAAGTATCAAAGCCTGATACGAAATGAGAAGACGATTCTGGTCCTGAATAACAAAGGCGAGTTGTTTGCTGTCGAGCCAAATCGTGACGAGTTGTCGATTTTGGATCGGCGGAAATTGGCAAACGATTCGTGGGCTTATCTTGGTGTCGTCGATGGAGGCATTTTGGTTCGTGACTTGAATGCGTTGAAGGTTTACCGGTATTGATGAAGCTTACGGAAAGACGTGGTCAATTTATTGATTCTGACGATTGCCAAAGTCCACTCATCACATGTCACCCGTCAGCAATTTTTCGATCAGTCAACGAGTCTGTCCGCGAAAGCTAAATGCAAGAACTGATTGACGATCTGAAGTTGGCGGCAAAACGGGATAAGCTTTCACCAAAGTTCAAACTCATGCCCGACGGGCCCGCTGCCTTTTCCAATCGAAAGCGAGTGTTTCAAGGCTTGGGTGACATAGTCTTTGGCACCACTGAACACACTGATTGAAAGCTGGATGACCTATTTGATCATCTTGGCGACGCTTGTTCTGGCAGAGTTCACAAGAAGATGCTTTGTCGCCCTGGATGCAGCGAACGATCTGAAACTTGCTATTCGCGGTGGAATGGCTTTTTTGATGGTCTCGTGCCTGATCGGATTTTTAATTTTGCTTTATGGCAACTCTCAAATCGCAATCGGTGGCGACCCATCCACAGTTGGCCAAGCTGGCGTTGCGAAATTTCCTCATGGTGTTGCGATTCACGCGATTCAGCTGTTTCCACTGCTTTGCTGGTTGATGAGCAAGCTTGAGATCCCGTTGAATCAACGCTTTCGGATAACGGCACTTTGTATTGCCTCGACTGGGACGTTCCTGGTTTTCAGTCTGTTTCAGACGTTAAACGGTAAAAGCCGATTCGATCTGGACGCCGTTGGCGGGGTTCTGCTTCTTGGTTCCATGGTTTTGCTTCTACCAGCTGCAACTTGGATTCTTTACAAATTGACACGGCAACTGACCAGTCCAATTTTCCGCACAGAATAGAACTTGATTTTCTCCACCAAGCTATGTTCACGAGGTCGATTCTCCGCCTGCAGTTGAGACGTGCGTGTGGAATGCGAAGATCGAAATCAATCCAAGGCCATAAAAAATGGCGGTTAGCGCAATTGCCAAGTCATAGGGCTTTGGCGATGACAATGAGATTCTTAGCAACACGGTCGAGATGACAAATCCGGAATTGCGGAACAAATACTCATAGCGGTCGTAATACGAAATCGAAACGATCAGCAAGAAAACGTCAG
>JAHEJI010000176.1 GCA_024638965.1 Planctomycetaceae bacterium | reverse complement strand
GGTTCATCCAGATGCGGCAAACGGATTAAACGAAGGCGAGATTGTCCTGCTCGCTTCCGAGCTTGAGACGATTGAGGTTCAACTTGTATTCGATTCAAATCAAAGAACTGATATCGCAATCATGAAAAAAGGGGGCTGGTTATCCGCTGGTCGTTGCCCAAACGTATTGACGCGAGCTGAATTGACCGATGCTGGCGAGTGTGCGGTCTATTACGATACGGCTGTACGATTGTTTCAAACAGCGAATAAGACGACTCAGGTTGTTTGAGGTCAGCCGCCGCCGATGGCATTTCGCTTATGGACGACAAGATTGATTGCGCGTCGTTTAACCGCATGGGCAACGCCGAATGGCACTTCCCCCCGCGCGTTTCAACCGTCAAAACGCGGCCTATTCGGCGCGCGGTTAAACGACGGAAGCTCGGGAACGGAATGCAATCGTTGACGCAGTTTTTGACCGATCCTAGAATGATATATGGGCAACTCAATCTCGCGTCACATACATGACTAAGCCAACATCCAACTCGGGAATACCGGTGACGCTTTCTTCCCCGACCGCGGACTCGGTGCCGATTCCCAACGAACAGCTGGTACCTGATCGAGGACTCCCGGCGTGGCTGCTTTCGTTTCTTTTTCACACAATCTTGTTCACGGTCATTTTGCTGACGGCCCGAACAGTGAATAACGGCGCCGCGGAAATAGAAAACCGCAACGTCGGAATCGTTTTGGTCGAAGCCCAATCGGAGAAAACAGAATATCTTTCCGAAGGAGAAGTCGCAGAATCAACCAGCTCAAGCACACCGGTCGCCAGTCCGCCGCCGTTGCCAACCGAACAAGAACTTCCGCCGGATCTTCCCGGACTTGCATCCTCAACTACAACCATCACCGGCGTGGGTGATGAGCTGATGGAATCGCTTAACGGTGCTGAAGGCCTGATTGAGGGTGTTGCCACGACCGGAAACATCGGCGGCAAAGTTACCACCGAAGTCTTTGGTGTGAAGGGAACGGGATCGAGATTCGTCTATGTATTTGATCGTTCTGCCAGCATGAGCGGCTACAACAATAAACCGCTTCGCGCCGCCAAAAAACAGTTGCTTGCCAGCCTGAATTCCCTGGGAAAGAATCACCAGTTTCAGATCATATTTTACAACGATACAACAAGAGTCTTTAAACCGGATCCTGGCGCCGCTGAAATGATGCCTGCCGACGACCGCACCAGACGTCGGGCTGCCCGTTTTGTCGAGTCGATTCAGGCGGACCGAGGTACAGATCACCTAAACGCCCTGCACCTCGCCCTCAGCTTGGCACCGGACGTAATATTCCTTTTGACGGATGCCGAAGGTGGGTTCACTCGCAGCGAGCTGTTGAAAGTCTCGCAATGGAATCGTTCAGCGGCCGTGATCAACGCGATCGAATTTGGTGTTGGCAGCGGTCCAGGGAGCGACCGATCGTTACAACAGCTCGCCAGGGACCACGGTGGAACATACGTCTACAAAAACATTTTGACGCTGAGTGATTAACAGTATGAGCAAGAACCACCGCCGTAGTTTGCTCAATGTTCGTAGAACGGGCTTTAGCCGGAATCGTGGCCTATCATTTCCGCCTGAAGGCGGGACGACAAACGAAGGCAGGAAAAACTCAATCCCTGGTCGGTTTTCCTCAGATTCGGGAATATCTTACGGTAGTTTAGGCAAAACTCTGATCCGTAACGGGCTGGTGTTGATGGTTCTCGGATGGTTATTTGTCACGAGCGCTCAGGCACAAGACACAGTCATCACGCGTGGCGACGACTCTGGAAAAACGGCAAAACGCCGCGGTGAAATTGTGGCTTGGAAAGGCACAGCCCTTTCACTCAAAAGCGGTGCCCGCACGCGGGAAATTGCCAACGACCGCATTGTCCAAATCGAAACCGATTGGAGCACCGAATACGCGACGGGAAAGAGTCTGAGTGCAAAGCGGAAATTTGCGGAAGCCATCGTGAGCTTTCGCAAGGCACTTAACATCGAACAACGGGAATGGGCCAAGACAATCATCCGAGCCGAATTGATTAAAGCCTATTCTGCGGCCGAGCAAGACCGCTCGGCCATCGAGGAATTTGGCTCCATCACCGCGAGTGATCCGCAAACTCGTTTCATGAACTTGATCCCCTTGGCTTGGGCAGGGTCCGTGGGGGCTGCCGACATCAGGAATTACACCGAGAGTTGGCTCGCTGCGAACGAACCGGTCTTGCAGCTGATGGCAGCAAGTTGGCACTTGGGCGGCCCCAAACGATCTGACGCGATCCAGGTTTTGAAGAAACTGGCGAACGACTTTGAACCTCGGATTGCCAATCTTGCCGCCGCTCAACTTTGGCGCACCGAACTGACCAACGTCAATCCAGGCCAACTGAAGAAATGGATACAACGAATCGCGCAGATGCCCAAAGACTTGAGAGCCGGTCCCTATTTTGTGTTGGGCTCGGCCCAGTCGCGGTTAAAGATGACGGACCAAGCAGCAATCAACTTCATGCGCATCCCGATTCTCTATCCACAACATCCCAACCTTGCCGCTGCCTCGTTGTATAAGTGCGGCAACTTAATGCACAATGAGCAGCGTACCGAAGAGGCAAAGTCGATTTGGAACGAGTTAATGAATGATTACCCAAATTCGGTTTGGGCATCTCAAATTGACAAAACCCTGCTGCAATCATCAAAAAATAACTGAGCTACGGAAACGAAAATGCGCAACAGATTTCAAATTGGGACTGCCATACCTGGACTCGCCGCGAGCATGGTGGCGTTTGGCCTAATCCTT
The DNA here is from genome assembly GCA_024638965.1 of Planctomycetaceae bacterium. Lineage (GTDB taxonomy): Bacteria > Planctomycetota > Planctomycetia > Pirellulales > Pirellulaceae > Mariniblastus. The sequence goes on along the minus strand of JAHEJI010000176.1, from coordinate 9,352 downwards.
ACTCCTGCTACCATTTTTGCGCAAACCGATACTGCCGCAGAACCAGAAACGCCGAGCGGTTTTTTCAGCATCGTCTTTTCTGGTGGAATTGTCGGTGCAGTCATGATATTGATTCTGCTGTTATTGTCGGTCACAGCGGCATATTTGATCTTTGATCATCTAATGACGATACGCCGAAAAGACCTGATGCCCGAAGGATTGGATGAACAAGTTCGCCAATCACTGCTTTCTGGCGACGTCAAAGGTGCCCAAGACGCGTGCAACGCCCGACCGAGTTTCCTTGGCTTTGTTTTGATGCACGGAATCTCGGAACTCGAGTTTGGCTGGACTTCAGTCGAAAAATCTCTGGAAGACGCGTTGGCCGAACAGTCGGCGAGACTTTTTCGAAAAATCGCCTTTCAATCAGTTGCCGCGACCCAGGGAACCGCCAGCGCACCGCAGTTGGCAACCGGAATTTACCAGGCGTTAGTCACGACCGTTGGTGGTCTGATCGTGGCGATTCCCTCGATCGGCGCTTTTGCCATTTTTCGAAACCGAATCGATCAGTTCGTCGCAGAAGCGGCCTACATGGCCCAGCATGTGTTCGCACCGTTACGGCGCAAAGCGAAGAAGTAGTTGCAAATAAACTAGAAAGGCCGTCAAAAAAATCAATGCGATCACCGCAGTACAAATCGAATCGTCGCTACGGATTCAATATGACTCCGATGATTGACGTCGTATTTTTGCTGATCATTTTCTTTCTCGTCAGCAGCCACCTGGCCCGCCAGGAAACGCAACTGGAGCTGGCGCTTCCGATCGCCAAATCGGGCGAAGAAGATTTTGATCAGGAGACGCCCCGCGTTACTATCAACGTCAAACCGGATGGCACGATGTGGCTGGCGGGTCGAATCGTAAGACGCGAAGAGTTAACACAGAAACTGCGAGCGGTCGCAAAAGAAAAACAAAAGGCCAACGTCAAAGTCCGCATTCGTGGCAGTAAACAAGCCGCCTACGCGAGCATTGAACCGATCATGATCGCCTGCACCAAATCGGGAATTTGGCAGGTCGACTACGCTGTTTATGGCGAGGAGGACTGATTGTGCGACGACCCAGCCCACTCATTCGACGTGGCGGCGAAACCGACATGAACTCGACCATGACGCCGATGATCGACGTCGTGTTTTTATTGCTTGTGTTTTTTGTCTGGACCGCCAGTTTTCAAATCATTGAAAAGATTCTGCCCAGCCAAATGTTCTCGCAGATGGGGTCAGATCCGGTTGAACAAGTAGACCCGCTTCCCGAGCAGGATTTTGACAACATCGTCGTGCGTATTGGCTATGACGGCTCTGCGCCAACCTGGTCGATCAACGACGTGGTCGTTGCCTCGTTAGAACAAGTTCAAGCCCATTTGACGGCGATTGCCGGCATTAAAGACGATGCCCCCGTCATTCTTGATCCTGATGGAATTGTTCCGTTGGGTTATGTGATTCAGGCCTATGATGTTGCCAACATTGTTGGTTTCCAAAAAATCTCTTTTGCAGTTAACCCGTCCAAGGATTAAGAAACTGGTTCGTCCATGATCAAGCGATTAGATTGTAATCTCGATCGAACCAACCAACGAAGTCGCCTTTGTGAACGGGCGCAGCGTGGACGTGGAGGCAGTTTCAAACCGGTTCGTAGTCCCGCCTTGAGTCGGTTTCCGTGGCATTTTCCGCCTCAAGGCGGGTCTACAAAACCATCATCGAAGCCATTCGTTTATTCTGGAGGAGCAAAGCGACTGAAGGATCTCTGCATTCATCTGCTCCTTGCATTCCTTTGTTGCTGGTCACCCGCTCAGATTTCAGCGCAATCCGATTCCGAAATCACGGAATTTGCACAAGGGCTCCGAACACGTCGGTTGTTTGATCTTGCCGAAACGTATTGCCGGGAAGGCCTCACTAATCGTGAACTGGATCCGACCACGAGGACTTCGTTAACGTTGGAGTTGATTCGTACGCAAACGGCGCGAGCCGCTGTCTCCAGCGGTACTCAACGAATCCAATCCTGGGCGGCGGCGAAACAAACCGCAGAAGACTTTATGGCCGCCCACCGTTCACACCCTCGAATGTTGCTTGTTCAAGTTCAACAGGCGCTGACGCACCTGACGCACGGTCGTTTGTTGCGTCAGGAAATCGAAGCCGATATTGCATCTCCAAATGCTCGTGAAAAAGCGTTGTCGGAATTGCGTGCGGCAACGTCTGCTTTCGATGAAGTTCAGCGAACCATACGACAACTGATTCCCGAACAGCGAGGTCGGACCCTGGGCGAGCACGAACTTGCCGTCGAACAGCTGACGACGCTTAACAATAACGTTCGCCTGCAATCCGCTATTTGTGGAATTAACCGAGCTCAACTTTACCCGTCAGGCGACCAACTCAATCGCATCGATGCTCTTAACGTCGGGCTTGAAAAACTCAACGCCGTGCGACGAGAAACCAATTCTGAACAACCGTTGTGGTGGCAAACTGAATTGCAGCGAGCAAAGTGTCAACGGTTGTTGGGCCAATACTCCGAGGCACAAACCATTCTTTCCGAATTGCCGTTAAAAAGCGCTACCTCGGCAATGAAACAGGCCGTGATCGAACAACAAATCAAGCTCGTAATCGCCATGGGGGACTTACGAACCGCTCCGCAAATCATCTCTCAGGTCAGCCAAATCAAGCACCGCTCACCGCAACTCGATTTGGCAGTGATCGAACTCATGATGCGTTTGGTAAATTCCGGGGACAAAAGTTGGCGAAACAAAGCTTCTCAGCAATTAGTTCAAATTGAATCAAATCATGGAGACTACTGGGGGCGGCGCGCCGAGTTGTTGGTGATTGGCACCGCAGGGATAGCGAACAACTCCGTTCCGGACAGCGCGACCGATCAAAGTTCGCCCGATCTATTGATTCGCATTGGTGAGCAGGCGTTTCGCAAAAATCGTCTTGATGATGCGTTGAAAGCGTTTGGAAAAGCAATCGAAACGGCTGAGTCGCTGAAAAACTGGCCACTCGTCTTTTCGACAACCGTCAAACTGTCGCAAGTTCTCGAAAAACAAGACAACAACGAAGCGGCCAGCAAGAAGCTCGTCGAACTGGCAAACCGATTTGTCGATTCCGATAACTCGCCGGCAGCTCACCTCCGCGGTTGTTGGAACTACAGTCGAATCGTCAATAAAGATCCAACCCTGGTTTCGGAACGGAAACTGGAGTTTTCGCGACTTGTACATCAGCACATTGCGACCTGGCCGGCCGAACCATCGGCAAACCGGGCCCGCATCTGGGCCGCCCGGCAGCTTCAAAGTGAAGGCAAATGGCAAGAGGCAGTTGATCATTATCTCACGATTCACGTTGACAGTCGCTTTTTTCCCGATGCCATAATCCAATCGGCCGCATGTACGTCCGCCTTAATTCGCGAACAACCTCAGTCAACGACGGTGGCCAGATCGTATACGGACCGGCTATTGCGATTGCTGGATGAGGATGAGTTAGCCGTTTCCGGTCATGAGCAAGTCGTCCTTGCCCTCGCCCGACTAGGTCTCGCTCACGGCACCGTGGCCAGCGACGCACTCGCGGAGCAATTACAGCTGGCATTAACGAGAGCTACCACACCCAAAATGAAATTGGCGATACAGTCCTGGTTGCTTGTCGCATTGGCGGACCTGGGTAAGTCGGATGACGAAATCGAATCTGCATTCACACCAGTTTCCCAAAGCGAATCTGCGATGCTTCAATCGGTAATCGGTATCAACTCGGTTCTCAAAAGAGTACAGGATTCTACGGCCGGAACTTTGGTCGAAACAAAGTTCAAACTCGCGGCGATCGCACTCAAGATCAACTTGAGTGAAGACAAGCGCACTCAGTGGATGGGCGAATGGACGGACGCATTGCAGCGACTTGGACGTGACAAGGAAGCTGTAAATGCGTTGACGGAGCTTGCGAAACGGCAATCGAAATCTGCCGCGGCACAAATGCAGCTTGCTCGCGGGCTTTCAAAAATCAACGGAGAAGCCGCGACTCAAAAGGCTCTTTCGCAATGGCGCCGCGTTGCCAAACAACTAAGGCCCCACACCGAAAACTGGTATGAGGCAAAATATAACGTCGCAATGTGCTTGAAAGACTTGGGCAAGCAGGCGGAAGCACTGAAGCTGTTGGAATACCTGAAAACAATCCCACCAGGTTGGTCGAAATCAAAATGGAAAACCGATTTCGATCGTTTGCTGATTGATTGCCAGAATTAGTACGAGTTGCGCTAATGGGTCTCGTACAACACCGGCGTTTTTTAGCAGGTCAGCCAATCCTGCCTTTGTTGCATCCTAACGAGATTGCTAACAGCCAGTGATCGGGCATTCGCTCTTGACGGAAGTTGTCGCGTTGATTGCCAACAAAGTCGTTGCAAGGCCACCGGCAAAAAGTAAGAGTTCACAAACAAACATTTGAATTCTCCTTGGTTCAATCCTTTGTTGACGAAGAGTTGCAGTTGGTGTGCCAAAAAGATTTATCAAACCGAGAAGAAGATACATACTGCAGTTCTTTAATTTAAATGCCTGTTTTTTAATGATTCCGTCGTTTATCGTTAAGACGTGCAAGTCTGCTAGCTCATCGAAGCAGCTTGTAATCAAAAAGACGACGCTGAAATCAATTCGAGTCAAAGTTTCAAAACGTTTCAAATGCTAGCGCAAAAAAAACGGTAGCACTCTGGCTACCGTTTTTGATTTCATTCCGACCTGTTTGCAAAGTAAGGACTAACTAACGTCCCCAAGGACCTCGAACAGGATAAATACCAAACTGATTGGTGTTGCTGGGCCAATAAGGGGTTGGAGAGAATAATCCTTCTCCGCCGCCAATGATTCCAGCGTCTCCCGATCCAAACTGATGATAAATGGGAGTGCTAGTGGTCCTGCCGACACCCCAGCTGTAATTCGTCTGGAATCCAGCCGTGGGAGGAACGACCAATGCCGTCGGTGTTCCGAATCGCCAATAGGAGTAGTCTCCATGCCACGGATGCACGTACATCTGGTCTTGATTCCAACGGTGAGTTCGCGTGGCATTACGTCCATGATGGCTGTTAGCGTACAGCGAATGTAGTGAGTGTTTATGCCGTTTTTTGCCAGCACTACCGCCATCGAAGCAGCCTGCATCGCACCCGCAATCCTGTGCGGATACTGAATTGACGTTTATGCTGAGAATAGCAATCGCCAATGCGGAAATCATAAAAAGAATTTTCTTCATCGTCTTTTCTACCTTGTGATGATGCTGCGTAGGTTTTGCTTGACTATCGATCGATCGTTTGGTCGGTCAACTTGGCCGTGCAACCACAGCCAATCTCTTCGCCGCCTCCATAAACTCCACCGCAGGAGCCGTCGTTGTAATCGCAACTGTCACATCCAACATCTGCACAGCCACGTTGAGAACAACCTTTACAACCTTGGGAACAACCTTTTGCAAAGCCTTTTTTTGAATGACTGCCAAAAAGGCGAGGAAAACTGCCAGGCAAGTGAAACATGTGATTACAACTAGCCTGCCATCGAACAGTTGTCTTGTTGACACCGTAATCGCGACTGCCGTAGAAATCGCCAGGGTTGCCGTAGTAGGTGGTGTATTTTCGACAATGCTGATACATCATTTCGTGAGGCATCAGCGGCTGGTAAGTGTTGTAAGTATGGCCTACATGTACGGGAACCCAGTGAGGAGACGGGTACATTCCTGCCGTCGTTTGGCTGGCGCCCTGAGTATAATACTGTGGGAACAGATGGTCCTGGGCCTGAACTGAGTTGGTCAAAAAACTGACACAAGCGACGGCAAGGACCGTGACTACGGCGGTGCGGATCTTCATTTCTATTGCTCCTGCTTATTTTTCGCGCGTGGAAGCGCCCTGGCGCTGGAAAGACACCTCCCTGAAGGTGCCTGATGGATCACCGCTACGTCGACGAATAATCCGTATCACAGGTTTCTGTCGGCCATTCCCGAAATTGGGTATCAGGCAAATACATCGAATCGACTCGCAAATTGGGTCGCAGCATCGTACAACCCGAAAAACCGTCTGTGACCAAAACCGCGTGATTGGTACAATCCGCGCAGGTTACCTCGCTTTAACAGCAGCGAAAAATTACGATTAATACACAATTGTTTGTGAACTTAGCCTCGTTGCTGTTCCGCATCAGGATGATTTCGCAGAAAAGGACTTGTCGTGGCAAAACGTCGCCCACGAAAAAAAACCTCGAATACGGCCCGTAAAACCCGTTCCGGTGCGAGCAAATCAACTCAAAAAAAGTCGCGAAAAAGTGCTGCTCGCACCAATGGCAAACCGGAGAAGACACTCTTCGATGATGAAGACGATTTCTCCACCATTCCTTTGCGGTCCGCTGCTCAAACTCGATACCTCAACTATTCGCTATCTGTGATCACGAGCCGAGCGCTCCCCGACGTTCGCGATGGTCTGAAGCCGGTACAGCGTCGAATTCTGTACACGATGGGTCAGCAAGGGTTAAACCATACGGCCAAACACAGAAAATGTGCAACCGTCGTTGGTGACGTGATGGGTAAATACCATCCTCACGGGAACGATTCGATCTACGATGCGCTCGTGAGAATGGCCCAGCCATTTTCTTTGAGAATGCCTCTAATTGATGGAAGCGGTAATTTTGGTTCGGTGGACGGCGACAATGCAGCGGCGTATCGCTACACCGAATGTCGACTTACGCCGATCGCGGCCGAAGTCTTAAACGATTTGGCGACCGATACAGTCGCATTCAAAGCAAACTACGACGGGAGTAAACGCGAACCGGTCGTGCTGCCTAGTCGTGTGCCAAACTTGCTGGTCAATGGAGCGACTGGAATCGCAGTCGGAATGGCGACCAATATTCCGCCGCACAATTTGAAAGAAGTCTGTCGGGCTCTTTTGAAACTTTTGAATGATCCGGAAATTAAAGACTATCAACTGGTTGCCAATGATGCTGTTCAAGGCCCAGACTTTCCAACCGGCGGCCAAATCATCAACTCTAAAGATGAATTACGCGACATTTACAAAACAGGCCAAGGTGCAATCAAACTCCGCGGCACGACCAAACTTGTCGAAAACAAAAGCGGTAAGACACTGCAAATCACCTCGATTCCCTTTACCGTCAACAAAGCGGTTCTCGTGGAACGAATCGCGGAAATCGTCTATTCCGGAAAACTGCCTTTGATTCAGGAAGTCCGTGATATTTCGACCGATGAAATTCGAGTCGACCTGATTCTTAAAAAAGACGCTGACGAAGACAAGGTACTCGCCTACCTCTACAAAAACACTCCGTTTCAAACCAACTTCAACGTCAATCTGACTTGCCTGGTACCTACGGAAAATCCGGAGGTCGGCGCGCCAAATCGCCTTGGACTCAAAGAGATCTTGTGGCACTTTTTGCATTTCCGCTTGGAAGTTGTCACGCGGCGACTTGAAAACGAACTAGACAAGCTCAACAAGCGAATCCATATTCTCAAGGGATTCGCGCTGATTTTTGACGCGCTCGACGAGATCATTCGCATCATTCGCCGTTCTGAAGGAAAAGCTGATGCAGCCAAGAAAATAATGAAGCGTTTCCCAGCCGGAAAAGGCGGTTTGGACGAAGAGCAAACGGAAGCGATCCTTGAGTTAAAACTGTATCGCCTGGCCAGGCTTGAAATCAATTTGATCCAGGAAGAGCTGAAGAACAAACTCAGACGCGCTCGGCAGATCAAGAAACTTCTCAAGGACGACACGGCCGACACCAACGCATCGGGGCGGTGGAAAATCGTTCGTGATGAAATCAAAACGTTGATCACTGAATTTGGCTCCGACAATGCCGGCAAGCGGCGAACCATCATGGACTCGGTGGCAGAGGAAGTCGAATACACCGCCGAAGACTTTATCGTTGCAGAAGACTGCCACGTGTTGATCACGACCGATGGCTGGGTTAAACGGCAGAAACTGATCGCCGATCCGTCCAAAAGCCGCTTACGCAAGGACGATCAGGTTCTCGCCTGTGTAGGTCTTTCCACACGAACCACGGTTGCTTTTTTCTCTTCGATGGGCGTTTGCTATACCGCTCGAGGAATCGATATCCCAGCTTCGACCGGTTTTGGTGAACCGATTCAAAAGCTGTTCAAGCTGAAAGATGGCGAGAAAATTATATCGGCGATTTCGCTGGACCCGCGCGTGATTGGTGACGTCTTTGAAGACCCCCGAAAACCCGATCTCTGCCCGGAAGTTCATGGTCTCGCGGCGACCAGCAATGGGTTTGCGCTTCGATTTGGGCTTGAGAGCTTTATCGAACCCTCCACTCGAAGCGGTCGACGATTCGCCCGACCAGCAAAGGGCTCGGTGATCATTGGCGTTTTCACGATCGAAGGCGACGAGAACGTTCTTGCCATTTCGGCCGACTGTCGAGCAATCATCTGTCCGGTGGAAGATATCAACTACCTTTCCGGTGCCGGCAAGGGTGTGACCTTAATCAAGCTTTCCAAAACCGACAAACTGATCGGGTTCAAACCTTCGAAAGGGGATCGCGATTTGCTTGTCGTTGAGACCAATCGCGGAGCCAAAAAGACGATTTCGACCGGAAAATACCGAGTCACAGGCCGCGGTGGCAAAGGAAACGAAATCCAAAAAAATGGCAAGATCGCAAAAATCATTCGACCGGATCCCGTCGCTCCGCCGCCAATCGACGGAGAAGTGGAAGACGAATGAAGTAGGTGGATTCGTGAGAATTCATCACCATTGCTTCGTCTGAGTTCTTACGAATCCAGCTACTATAATCAGCCTATCAGAACAATACTTGTTACATGAGCACAGTTACAAAATCTTATAACGCCAGGGACATCGTCGCCCTCGAAGGACTTGAGCCCGTTCGCAAGCGTCCCGGTATGTACATCGGCGGCGTTGGAATGAATGGTCTTCATCATCTTGTCTGGGAAATTCTGGACAACTCGGTCGATGAGGCGATGAACGGGCACGCAACTGAAATTGCCGTTCGTCTCCATAAAGACGGTCGAACAATTTCCGTCTCCGATAATGGTCGTGGAATTCCTATTGACAAGCATCCAAAAACCAAAAAGCCAGCCCTCGAAATGGTGCTGACGATTCTCCATGCAGGCGGAAAATTCGACGGCAACAACTACAAGACTGCCGGCGGTTTGCATGGGGTCGGTGCTTCAGTTGTTAACGCCCTTTCGAAAAACCTCGTCGCCGTCGTCAAACGAGGTGGATCTCAATATCGGATGGAGTTTTCCAAGGGAAACGCGAAAACCAGACTTCAAAAACTCAAAGGCAGCGTTCGCGGATCGGGTACCACCATTACGTTTACTCCCGATCCAACGATTTTCCCGAAAACAGACTT
>JAHEJI010000175.1 GCA_024638965.1 Planctomycetaceae bacterium | reverse complement strand
GACGTACGAACTCTAGTGACATGGGCCTTGGAATCTCAACCCATCGCAGGACAAAAGATCAAAGCGTTGCAACTTGAAGATCACCGCCGCGCCTTTCTAAGTTTCGAAGGCCCTCTCTCCGACGGTCGAGGCTTGGTCCAGCGTCAATTGGAAGGCGAGGTTGTATGGATCTCAAGTAGTCCGGATCTAACGCAGGTAATTCTTGATACACCCGGAGGCAAATGGTTGGTGAAATTGCGAAGATTAAGAGGCGAAGAATTCGAAGTCTATATCGAGGAACAGTAGTTGTTGCATGGTTCTACGATGTTTAACGCGCGCGCACGATTGTTCTGTCGCTGGAAACGATTAATACCGGTATCTCATCGTTTACTTTTGCAACTCTATGGCAACCGTAACGCCACTTAAGACCATTTTTCCATCTTGGAGTTGAATGGACTCCAGTTCAATTCGTCGATCTTCATTATTCGTTAGATCATCCGGCAGCGTAATCAATGCCACAGGGTCACCGTCAATTTCGGTCCATGTCGTTGTCGTCCCGGTTTTGCGGAGAGCCCGCGTGATTGAATCGGCGCAAACGCTAATCGGTAAAGGAGCCACTCCAGCTTTTGCGCTTCTGATCCGAATTGCAACCTGATTTTGCTCTTCACAACAAAACGCGTCGCACTTCGCAACGACATAGCCCTTGAGACGGCGTGAGTTAAATTTGAAAGCGAGTTTAATCACGTCGTTTTCGATGGCGATCCGCGGATTTGACATCCCCCGGGGGATAACATCTGGAAACTTTTCGGGAAGATCAGAGCTGAGCCAGCCGTTCACCTGCAATTCGGTAAATGTTGCTTGCCATCGTCCCTTTTCGTAAGCCGAATTTTGCAGTTCAAAGACTCGCGCCTCAAACTGTTTTCCTTCATTTTCCAACTCATCGGGCGGCAAAGTAATCGCAGTTTGATAAAACTCCGGAGCCCGTTGAGCCGAGTTATAGATGTACCAGCCAAGGAGTCCGATAACGATCATTGTTACAAAGAGAACTCGGGCGGCGTACCACGCAAAAATACCAAACCACGACGGATTGTTGGTGGGTCGCTCGCGTTGTTGTCGTTTGGATTGGTCATCCGACAAAACGGCTGGGTCTGATTCGGTAATTGATTTGTTCAAACGCGATATCACCGTGCTGAATGGTTAACAAAAGGGCTTTGCAATTGTGCGGCGGATCAGCTTTCAATCGTTTGATAACAATGGCGGCTTATCCAGCATTCGTGGTTAGACTGCGCAATGCCTCAACCGCAGTTTTGAGCAGGCCTTGCTGCCCCGTTTCTGACTGATCCATTTGAACCTGAGGGCGCAACAGGAATTTCGGCGCAAGTTGAGTAATTTCTATCGGCATCACGTCCTGGTCGTGCCCCCCAATGACGTCTGCATTCTTTGCATTTCCATGAGGATATACCAAGGCAAATGAGACGCCATTCAGTGCCCCCAGTTGATTCTCAAGTTCGACGGACTTTCGGCACATCCCATTCGACTGCACGTCTGAACCAACGAGCATAGTTAGATCCCGGTTGGCCAATGACGAGAGAACCAAAAAAAGAGGACCGGGAACCACTTGATCGGACAGTATGACCATTGGCAAATCGTTTAGAATCGAATCTGCTTGAGCTGTAATTTCTCTGGAACCATCCGGCGTCACGATGTTGCCAATTTTTTGGCTGCTGATGAGGGTGTCGATGAGCATGATTGCGTGATGAATTTGAATTTGAGTCCGGCCGTTTTGACCCCGAAAATCCAGGATCACACCCGCGAAATTCCCTTTTTCAATTTGCCTGGCCATTTCCATCATTTCGGCCGCTGTGCTGCCGACGATGGATTCGACTTTTAAGTGCGCGATGTCAACGTGAGAATTCATCGCGATCGTCCAAGATCCATCATTTTGATTTTGCTCGCGACCGACGATCGAAGGCAAAGGAATGACATCGCGAGTCATCGTCTTCTCCCGCACTGTTTGTTCTGATTCGTGTCGCAATCCAACGTCGAGTTGCGAGCCCCTGGGCCCTCGCAGGAGATCTATCACTTCGCGGAAATCGCGTCCTTGTGTGGATTCGCCGTTAATCGTAACGATCAGGTCGCCAAACTGTGCATCCGCCTTGTGGGCTGCTCCCCCGAAGAACGGTTTGGTGATCTTGACCCATCCGTCTTCAGTTCGAGAAAGCTGAATTCCGATTCCAACGTATTGGTTTTCGGTAAGTTGCTTTTGCACCAGATAATCTTTGGGGCTGACATATTGAATTCCCGGATCGCAGTCATAAAGCATCGAGCTAACGGCGAATCTCTGCAGTTGTTCGGCTTTGAGTTTGGTCGACGCCACCCGTTCGTCCCAATATTTCTGAAGTGCCTTTTGGAAATCCTGATCGTTCAAACAGTTTGAAAACGCCAGACTTAGGTCGCGCGGCGGCAGGATATTGTCGGCAATAAAAAGACCTCGGCACGCCGACATCATCATTTGTTGACGGGTCGGAGGTTTGATGTGTTCTGCCAACAACTGATTGGCGACGGCATCGATTGCCTGCCACGCCGATGCGAATTCGGCATCGTCAGAATTGTTGTCGGGCGCTTCTCCCGCGTTGATGACTGCCACGAGGGGCAGCGAAACGAAAAAAAATATTGTTGTTTGCAGCAAGAGAGCGAATTGACTGAAGCGCGATCTCATGACCGGTCTCCTGAACGTATCAGATTGAAATTCTCCTGTAAGGATATTGGCGGATCGGATCCGCATCAATAATGATTACCCTGATGCCGACTGGTTTATATTAGACGATGTGATGGCAGTGTCGCTTTTGTATTGCGAAAAGTTGGCTTACTGCGAAAAGTTGGCTTACTTTGTTCGAGAAGCGAATATCTCGATGAAACCACGTTCTCAGCTTGGTGAATGTTCTTACCGAACCGGGGTATTCCTGGGCCGCGCTGGAATCCCCCATGCTGATGGGGCTCGCATATCAGTTCCCGTGCTGGAGATTTCGAGTAAAATGAAGCGAGGCCGCCGTCATGGGTCCGATGCCGTTATTTGTCAGGTAAAACCTTGAAAAAGCTCATTAATTCGATTCTCGCTGGACTATTCTGCGTTTCATTCGTTGCCACGTATTCCGGATGTGATATGGGTACTTACGACGCGAGATTTCAGGAAAAACTGCAAAGTCAAGGCACTTCATTTGCAGCTGACGCAGAAACTGACGCCTTGTAGGACGAATTGGAATCTGAATTGCTGTTTGGAAACCAATCTGACGAAAATGACTTGCCAAATCGGTGGGAGTCAGAAAACCGCGTGGACCGGTCATAACTGAAGCAAATCGTGAGAATGATGGTTCGCCAAAAAAGCCATTAGATGCGTGGTTTGGGTGGCGTTTATTCCTTCCGCTTCATACAATGTAAACGCCGCAGAATGCGGTCCCGGGGCATGTTTTGTCTTTGAATTCTGAGGTTGTCATGACTTGCGATTCCATCGGCACGAAAATTTTGCGTGCGTTCATGTGTGTGTGTTTTTGTCTTGCCGTTGTTGCTTGCGGATGTAACGATCCGAAAGTAGAGGAAACCGCGTCGAAACCGGTGAATCCGCGCAGCGTTCCCTATCAAGGTAACAAGCCAAAAATTGCACTCGGTGGCGGCGGTGCTGTCGACGCAGAAGACCCGCTGGACGCCATGCGGAACCGGAGAAATAACAACGCAGACGGTTCCTCGCTTCCCAATATCTCGACCGTATCAAATATTGAAGGTGGCTTGAACAACGGGCTGTTTCCTCAGATGGCGGCCAGTTTCAGTCAAAATGGTTTTGGCGGAGGGCTAGTACCAGATTTCCAAAATCCGGCCGAACTCGAAGAAGTCGGTCTGACCGGCAACGAAACCGATGCTGGTGGCGTTGATTCTGATCTCGCGACGGCAGAGGAAGAGACGGAAGTCGAAGAGCAGGCGTCCGAAGGGTATTTGGGTGATGCGATTGCTGCGTTTCGAGATCGAAATGAAGCGGATGGCTTCAAGTATCTTTACGCTCATGTTTTGACTGATCCAGACGCGGCCGCCAAATATTCAATCAACTGGTATTCTGGAATTAACCAACCCAAGATTGCTTTGCGTTGGGGTGTTGGCGTCAATTACGCGCCGTCGAAGAGTGTAGAAGGAAAGCCACCAGTGATTGGTGATCCAGAAAATGTCAGGCTTGCAAACTCTTCCTCACCGGCCAGCAGTGGAAGAGGGGGTGGAATCGGAACATCTGGCGGGGGTGGCGGAGGTTCCACTGGAACAGAGGACTCCCCGTACGCCAACGTTGACACCTCGCAGAATGAGGGATTCTTGCTTTATTACACGGGCGATTTTGGCGATCGATTGTTGACTCGATTGGAATCGCGGCGGTTGCACGATGATGCGTTTTATGGCGAGTTGTTAAAAGACCTTGGCCAAGAATATCTGACGGATGAGGAACCTGTTTCCGCGACGACGACTTCGAATACAGGTCGTGGACGAAGCATTGGGCCAGCCGGTGGTGGACGAAGCATTGGGCCAGCCGGTGGTGGACGAAGCATTGGGCCAGCCGGTGGCGGTGGCGGAGGTGGCGGAGGCGGTGACGTCCTTGGTGCAGGCGCCGGCGGCGGAACGACCGGTGCAGCAGGGTCAAGCAGCAACAGGATTGGAAATCGATTAGAGAGAGTGAGTGGTCGTTCTGCCGCGGCGGATCCTGATCCAAGTCAGACAGGCACTTTGGTTCCCGGTGTCATGTTATTAGGTGAAGGCAGTAAATCCGATTTGCTTCAGCGCGCAAAAGAGATGGGACTCGATGGACTATTGATGTTTAGCACGCGAGTTACATCTGGCCGCAATCCGAAAGGGACAGCAATAATCAAAGTGATCAACGTTCACACTGAAGAAGAGGTCTTCAAGAGTCGCAACTTAGCCTCCGACACCGTCGCGAAGGCCCGGGAGCGAAGTTCGAGCGAAAAGACGGATCCAGTAGCGTTGGCACTGGATGGTTTGTTCAAGGAGATGCTTGACCAGAAGTTTAAAGCACAACCGCTTCCCGAAAATCTCAAACCTGAACATGTAACACAGCGGATCAACGATTTGATGAGCAGATCACATTCCGATCCGTTGCCCGTTGCAATCGAGATCTTGGCGTTTCGTCGAATGGAGATGGTTGATTCAGAGTTAGCGAGTCAAGCACTCGATACAATACTCGGCGAGGGTGCGGGAAACGCGTTATTGGCTGGCGATTTGGCAGCTCGTCAAGCTGCGATTCTGGATTTTTTGCCCGATGGCAGCAGTGACGATGATGGTGGTTTCCGTTAAACCACGACCGTACCCCAAAAAACGTGCCGGCTGAATTCAGCCGGCTTTTTTTTGCGCTCGAAATAGGGTTGCCCGATTTTCGATCCGGAAACTAAACGGGAGAATTCCTGCTCGATCGTCCACCTAGTCCACGCGAAACATTCGGCAATTACCGTGCGATCGCTTCAATCGTTATTTGTTTCGCAAATCTCAGTTTTTATGCTCATGAAGCTGAGCTTTCGCTCTCCCCATAGCTAACTCGCAGCAAGAGTAAAGCGTAACAGTAGGTCAACAACGATTTTGTCGGTTCGAGAGCAAAGAATCGCGTGAGAACGAAAGTTCGGATCGTTGAACAAGTAGAGGATTCAGTGAACAAAGACTTGACACGAGTCGCACTCATTCCATTCGCAGCCGCGATCTTGTTGGGGGCATTTCTGGTTTTTCAGGTGCAACCTGTGATTAGCAAATGCGTGTTGCCATGGTTCGGCGGAACACCGGCAGTTTGGACAACTTGCATGTTGTTCTTTCAAGTCTTGCTTTTCGGAGGATACCTCTACGCTCATTTTTTGACGAGGCTATTTGCGCCAAAACGCCAAGCGATCATTCATGGGATTTTGCTGGTCGCCGCAATTTGTGTATTGCCGATCCAACCATCGAACGGTTGGAAACCAACCGGGCTGGAAGGTCCGATTTTTCATTTACTGTGCCTTTTGTCGGTTCACGTAGGCCTACCTTATTTCGTGCTTTCAAGTACTGGACCATTGGTGCAGGCTTGGTTGAGTTATCGAGTGTGTGATAAAAGCGTCTATCGACTCTACGCATTATCTAATATCGGCTCACTTGCCGCCTTGTTGACCTATCCGTTTATTGTTGAACCGATTATGTCTGTCGCGGCCCAGTCCGTGACTTGGTCAATCGCGTTCGTCCTGTTTGCTGGAATTCAGGTTTGGCTTCTTTTTGGCCTTGCCCAAACGAGAAGCAACGATTTGCCAGAGACAGACTCAGTCGAAACAGATACCAAGGCCCCATCCGCCAGCGTGCATGTCGTTTGGGCTGGATTCGCGGCGTTTGCATCGATGATGTTGTTGGCGATCACCAATCATGTTTGCCAGGACATCGCTGTCATTCCCTTCCTTTGGGTGTTGCCGCTAAGCCTTTATTTGCTCAGTTTTATTATCTGTTTTGATCGACCGGACTGGTATCGCCCAAAGGTCTACGCAGCTGCTTTAATCGCCTGCCTCGTCGGATGGAAGCTGATTGGATCTGTTTCGTGGATTCATTCATTGCCTTTGGAAATTGGCTATTACATGTCGATTCTATTTTTGGTCTGCATGTTAAGCCATGGTGAGGTTGCAAGACTAAAACCAGACCCCAAATACTTGACCACCTATTACGCTTTCCTGTCTGGCGGCGGAGCGTTAGGGGGTGTTTTTGTGGGATTGATTTGTCCGATGATCTTTTCAACTTTTTTTGAATTGACAGCCGGTCTCTGTCTGACATGGGTATTGGGGATCGTCGTGTTTTTCAGCTCCCAAAACTGGAAAACAAGTGACGCCCACGAGAAACCGGTTTCCCGGTTTGGCTGGTTGGCAATCGTACTTGTAATGATCACGTTGACCCTTGGTGCGAGTTCGCGTTCGTCCACGGCGTTAATTAACAGCCGCAGTTTCTTTGGCGTTCTCAAGGTATTCGAAACCAAGGCAGGGACGGCACTGGCACATGGCCGAACGCTGCATGGCATCCAACTAAATGAGCCAAACCGAAATCAGCCAACAACATATTATGGATTCGATAGTGGAGTTGGTCGATTGTTAACTTCATTTGAAGATCAATCGGTCAAGGTTGGCGTGATCGGACTGGGAATTGGGACGCTTGCAAGTTACGGACGGGATGGGGATCGTTACGAATTCATCGAGATCAATCCTGACTGCGTTGACATCGCGCAAACCTACTTCACCTGTTTGAGTGATTCGGAAGCCCATATTGAGGTCGTTGTAGGTGACGGTCGTTTGGTGCTGGAACGAGAGAATCGAAAATATGACGCACTAATCCTGGACGCGTTCAGTAGTGATGGAATTCCGGCCCATCTGCTCACGATAGAAGCGATGGAACTTTTTAAAAAGAACCTTTCAAAACGCGGCGTGATCGCGGCCCATGTAACGAACTTGCACCTGGATCTGGCCCCGGTCGTTCATCGTTTAGCCCGCGAAATGGGATGGCATAGTCGCGAAATACATTCCAAAGGCAATTCGGAAGATGCCCTTCAGGATTCACAGTGGATTTTGATTGCGGAGGATGAATCCATTTTCCAACTTCCGAACCTGGACATCGCCCGCGTGCCAGATCAACGAAGTGTCGATTCAGCGCCATTGTGGACCGACCAATATCACGATTTATTCAGCGTTCTGAAGTTGTAAATCTAAACCTCATTTATAAATAGATAAATGGGTGCAACTCGCCTGCCTCGGGAGGCGCCCCCGCGTTTATGCGGTGCGAGCTTCACTATCACCTAGATGCGAAAACATTGGCACTGCCAAGTTCGGCCATTCGTTGGACGCCCGACTTATGTGGTCGTAGCATCTCTTTTTTTGCCGATCATCTGGCATCCCCGTCGGGCGAGAGGTGACACTCCCACCGCATAAATGCCGGTCTTCTGCTATATTTGCTAATGCTTGTTGAAGCCAGGTCGAAGATAACCTCCCGGCACGTGAACGCGGGGGTTTCTTGCTAATTCTATCGAGATAAGCGAGTTACACCCAATTGGAATTCTGCGAAACCGACGCCTGCGACTTGCGTTAAATGATTATTGCTTCATCTAGTGCTGAATGCTCCCGAAAAAGGGAACTTTTTCGGTCCTAAAGACGTCTTCAATTTGCGAGACAAATCACCCAATTCAACGCGGAGCCGAGCTATGAACTTGCGCAATCAATCCGGTCTTTTTGCATTTACGGTTCTTATTTGCGTAGCGGTTTGCTCAACTTTGTTCACAGGGCAATCGTCGTCCGCTCAAGGTGTGTTGATTCCTGATGATGGCGAGGAGCACAGACATCCACATTTCCGAATACCTCGACCTCATCTTCCGCCGATCGTTGATCGCGATTCTTATCGAGTTAAGGAATTGTCTATCGACGCGACGATCAAAGATCAAATTGCCCAAACTCAGGTCACGCAGATGTTTGAAAATATGGGTAGGCGACAGATGGAAGTTAGCTTTGTGTTTCCTCTTCCTTACGATGGTGCGATAGATCAGCTGACTTTCCTGGTGGATGGGAAAGAGCTGCAAGCGAAATTATTGCCTGCAGACAAAGCTCGAGAGATTTATGAAGGCTATGTGCGGCGGTACAAAGATCCGGCGTTGCTGGAATGGATTGGCACGGGAATGTTCAAGACCAGTGTGTTTCCTGTGCCGGCTGGCGCAACTCGAACGGTCTCTCTCGAGTATTCACAGCTGTTAAAAAAAGATCGCAAAACGGTTGACTATCTGTTTCCGCTTTCAACCGCAAAATACACGGCCAAGCCAATTGAAAAGGTAAGTTTTCGATTGGCAATCCAAAGCGGCTCTCCAATCAAGAACATTTACAGCCCAACGCATGATGTCAAAGTCGAGCGGGACGATGACCGCAACGCGGTCGTGAGCGTCGAGGCAAAAAATAATATTCCGGTGAACGATTTTCGACTGCTCTACGACACGGACGATCGAAAAATTGGCGCCAGCGTTGTCAGCTTTTGGCCAGAAGACGAGGACCAGGGTTATTTTGTTCTGTTGGCGAGTCCGGAAATCAAGAAATCCAGCGAAAGTGAATCGCGCAAAAACATTTTGTTTGTCGTTGATCGCAGTGGCAGCATGAATGGGAAAAAAATTGTCCAAGCCAGAGATGCAGCCAAATTCGTGTTGAATAACTTGAACGAAAACGACCTCTTTAACGTAATTGCCTACGACTCGGAAATTCAGGCCTTCGCCCCTGAACTGCAGCGATATAACGAAGAATCGCGCTCCTCAGCATTAGGCTTTATCAACAGCATCAATTCCGGTGGAAGCACTAACATTGACGGAGCTTTGGCCGCTGCACTGAAAAACATCAAGGACGATTCGTTGCCAAACTACATTGTATTCTTGACTGATGGTCGGCCGACGGTGGGCGAAGTCAACGAGATGAAAATCGTCGAAAATACAAGAACACACAATAAACACGGTGCTCGACTGATCAGTTTTGGTGTCGGTTATGATGTCAACAGTCGTTTGATCGATCGACTTTCGAATGCCAACCGGGGCCAAAGCGAATACGTAGGTCCGGACCAGGACATCGAGTCATCCGTGAGTCGACTGTACCAGAAAATCGCGTCGCCTGTCTTGACAGACGCGGCAGTCAGCTACAACTTCGACGTGATGGATGTCGAGCAGGGCGAGATCGTCAACCGAGTTTATCCCAAAGAAGCTCTGGATATATTTGCCGGGGGGCAGCTCATTATCGTAGGTCGCTACAAAGAATCGGGAACAGCTGAAGTCAAGCTCACGGGTAGGATCGGAAAAGACACGAAAACTTACGACTTTGAAGTTCAGTTTGCGGATAAAGTACAGGACAATTCCAACGGCTTTGTCGAAAAACTCTGGGCAACACGTCGTATCGGACAAATCATCGACGAAATCGATCTGAAGGGTCACAACGACGAACTGGTCAAAGAACTCATACAACTATCGATGAAGCATGGCATCATGACTCGGTACACTTCATTCTTAGCCGACGAAAATGCCGATGCCAACGCGTTGTCAGATGATCGAGCGAATTTTGGTGCGGCCGTTGAAAACCTCAAAGCCCTTGAAGCGACTGGGGGACGTCGCGGATTCGCACAAAGGATCGCCAAACAAAGTTTCAAAAGTGCTGATCGAGGTGCCTCCATCGGCGCCGGCGGCGGTGGCTTGGCGCCTGCTCCATCCGGAGGTGGAGGAGCCTATTTCGAAGATCAAGTAGCTTTGTCAGTTTCCGGTATTCGCACGAACAAGTCAGGTACCGTCTACAAACGCGGTAAGACAGTTATTGCCGCCAACGCAACCGATGTAGATTTGGAGAAGCAGAAAAACGAGATTGTTGAAGTCGAGCGGTACAGTAAAGACTACTTTGACCTCGTTGCGGGAAATTCAAAGACCGAAAACGAGCTTCTTGCAGAACAGCTTGACGACGAAGAACTTATTATTCGTCTTCGTGGCAAGATCTATCGAATCAAATAGGCGCATTGGAATGCGAGAGGCGAGAGGCGAGAGGCTAGTGTTCCGTATTTCGCATCTGGCTTTTCATTCAATCGAATTGTTTGCGATCGGCTGACCGATGGCGCGAATCAGCCTTAACTGCCCACGATTATAGTTCATCACTGCGTCCAGGTATTCGTTTCTAGCCTGGGCAAGTGTTTGAATGGATTGAACCGCTTCCAATGGCATTCCTTCCAGCCCTTTGATGGCGAGCTCGTTCTTATTCAGCACGTTGGTAGCTTCCGCAACATTCGTCTCAGCCAGCTGCATCGTTTCGGCATACAAGTTGACCCGGTGATACGCGGTTGAAACCTCATTTTCAATTTGATCTTTGATTGCCCGCCCGGTGTATATCGACTGGTTAAGCAGACTGCGTGTTGCGTTCTTTGCCGCGCGGGTGCCTTTGCCTAAATTGTCAATTTGCCATGTCAATTGAATGTCAATGTCACTGCGTCCATCCAGTTTTTGAAGGGAACTGCCTTCCCCACCACCAAACACACCGCCTGAAGTTCCGACATGCAAATAGGGTAGCAACGGTTCTCTCCAGTTCGACTCGAGTCTTTGCGGCCTGAGCGCGAGCTTCGGCTTCGCCAACATCTGGGCGACAGGCCAGCGCGCTGGATACCAGGGAGCCAACCGGCAACGTGCGATCAACCAGATGAATTGGCGCTAGATTCGTTTCGTTTGCGTAGATGCCAAGCGCGGGGTCAAGTTTTGATTCATCCAGTTGCAGGATACGAGCCAGCTCACTCGAAGCCACACGAATTGCAGCTTGCCGCTCCGCGACTCGTAAACGTGACTGGTTGACAACCACTTGCATCCGACTTGAATCTGCATCGGTTCCTTTGCCTGCCTGAACAAAGGCACTGGTGAGGCGAAATAGTTCTTCTGCATCTTGCTGATTTTGCATGGCAATTGCGAGCATGGATTGTGCTTGAGCCAAGTCAAAATAAGCAAGAGCCGACTCAAGCATGACGTCATTAAAGACTTTCGATTTCGCTCTGCGTTCTGCATTTACTAGTTGTCGAGCTGCGAGTGGCCGATAAATTGCTTCCGCAATCGAGAGGTCAGCGGTCAAACGCAATGGACCACCGGAACCGCCCGCAAGAGGCATATTTGCGATCGAAGCTCCTCCGCCAAAAAACAACGAGCCGCGGCTAACCGTGCTGACTACTCCGTTAGTTGCCTGGATTTCGCCTTCGTGTTGGTTGTACCCCATTCCAAATGTTATCGAAGGTAACCATGCCGCAGCCGCCAAGTCGTAGTTGGCTTTCGCTTCGCAGACTTTTTCACGAGCGAGTTTGACATTCCAATTATCGGCGCCTGCTAACTGCAACACTGTTGGAAGGTCAATCGGAAAACTGTTCGCTCCGGCACTTTGATCGACATACATTCCGTTATCGGACTGCACGGATTCGTAGGAAATTTCTGAATTCAGAGTATTGTCGCTGGGCCTGTTCAAGTTAGATATAGTTGACTGTGGGTTCGCGTCCGCAATCGGCTCAAACGGCAGTTCTTGTACATACGCGACGGGAGTGATAGGTGAGCCTGCTTCGGGGCTGTCTTTTTTTGCGTCTGCCGTCTTCAACTGGGCAGCCGCCGGTTTTGACTTTTCAACGACGTTTAGCTTGAATTCGTTACG
>JAHEJI010000026.1 GCA_024638965.1 Planctomycetaceae bacterium | reverse complement strand
AGACTAAGACTAAGACTAAGACTAAGACTAAGACTAAGACTAAGACTAAGACTAAGACTAAGACTAAGACTAAGACTAAGACTAAGACTAAGACTAAGACTAAGATTTGGGAATGGTGCTGCTCCTTGGAGTGCGCTGCGGCAACCTCGGCCCTCTCAGAATCGCTATTCAATAATTTCCGAGCGTTTGGGCAGTATTGGACTTCCTGCGGGCTGTGCGCGCACGCCGACTATCGCGGGACTACCGCCAAACGTGGACAGTAACTTAAGCGCTGAATCGCGCTGAGGCGTCCCTCCTGAACAGCCTCAGCGCGAATCCATCTTCAACGCTACGTCTATGTTGCGACCGGGATGCGGTCGCAGTTTCCGGCCTATCCAGCTCCTCTTCTATTGTCCAAAACGGTTTTGATTTGGAGCAGGTCCGGATTGGTTGTAGGTCGAACGAAAATTGGGGGTCGTCGACGGACTGGGAACCGGTGGTGAAGGCACCGAGGGTGCTGGCACCGGTGGCATTGAGTTCGTGGGCTTGGGCACTGGCGGCAGTGATGACCTGACCGGAGGCAGTGCTGTAGAGCTGGCTTGAGCACTTATTTGAGCCGCCCTCTCATTTTCAATTAAAACTTGCAGCAGCTTGGAAATGCACAATTTATTCATACTCGTGTTATGGTCGGTTGCCTCCTGTTTCAATGCCTCATGTAGACTCTCAGGAAGGCGGACCGTAATTACGCGAGTGGGCTCATTACTGCCATTACCAGGAATCTTTCGATTGCGAAGATTGGCGACCATCTGTTGAATCTCGTGGTACTCCGAGCATTGCTCGAATGAGACATATTCAGCTTGAGTTGGAAAGACACTTCGGGCGGCTCCATTTACGCCAAGTGTCTCACGGAAGAACGTGACCCAATCTGGCTTCGAGAGATAAAGCTCTTTGGCAACTTGGAGAACTTTTTGACAACGTCCGGCAAATCCTTCTTGTTGGACCATTGTTTCGTTCACGGGGGACTCCTTTCGCTTGTGCGAGATATTGGTTGAAGACGATTAAGTCAGCTCGCCGACAATGTCTTTGAGTGACGTCACGCGACAAGTATTCAGAGCGATCAATAGCGTCGACATAATGTCATTAAATTGCATGCACTTACGTCGATTCGGCGATTTTGCAAATAGCGCGCGCAGCTGTGCCTAATTTGCGTGCACGGAAAATGTGCACATTTTTTGTGCAACCCGGCTTGTCTCATATGCCAAGTGTCTGCTTAATCCCGATCAGAAAAATCGCCAAATAACCAAACAAGAAGCCCACGCCTTTATTGACGTGGGCGAACGAAAACGACTTTGGCAAACAGGGCAAGATCTACCCAAAGTCGAGCCGAGTGTTATCCGGTAGTGTATTCAGCAAACACCTTATCGAGAAGCTTCTTGGTTGCTTTCACTCCTGCATACTCATCCAAACTGTTACCCTCATACTCGACTCCGACATATCCCCGGTAACCAGCATCGAAGACGATTTTCATCATTTTCGCAAAGTCGGTGTTTTTCTCGTTACCATTTTCGTCAAAGTCATGGCTCTTGGCACTGACGGCTTTCGCGAATGGCATTAATTCCCGCACTCCGGTGTAACGGTCATACCATTCATCTTTGCCGTCTTTGCCCTCGCCGATTCTGAAATTTCCAAAATCCGGCAGCGTTCCACAGTTATCCATCGCCACGGATTTGATAACCTGGGAAAGCCACTTACCATTCGAGGAAAGGCCACCGTGGTTCTCGACGATCACGTTCAACCCGTACTTGGCTCCGAATTCGCTTAGGCTGGCTAATCCATCGGCAGCGTGTTTGGCCTGGTCCTCCCAACTGCCACTCGAGGCTGCGTTGACTCGGACGGAGTGGCAGCCGAGGTACTTTGCGGCGACCATCCATTTATGGTGGTTTTCAACTGCTTTCATTCTTTGGGCAGCGTCCGGATTTCCAAGCTGACCTTCTCCGTCGACCATGATCAGAAGTGATTTTACGCCGACGTCATCGCAACGCATTTTCAAATCCATCAAGTAACTTAAATCGTTGGCCTTGTCCTTGAAAAATTGGTTCACGTATTCGACGGCATCGATTTCAAATTCTTCTTTGGCGACTTTTGGGAAATCCAGATTTGTGATTTTCTGGTCAAACAGCGCTCGATGAAGCGACCATTCAGCAATTGAAACTTTGAATGGCGGATTCGAGTGATTTTCTTTCATTTTTTCCAATGGTGACGCAGCGGATAAATTTGCGGCTGGCAACACCAAACCGGTTGCGGCAACGCCAGAGGTGGCCATAAAGTGTCGTCGATTAAATCCAGGCTTCATGTCTGCTCCTGTTGGTTGTTGGAAAGCGACAGTATAGATGCTTCTTGGCGGTCGATCAAACTCTCACTAAAAACGGTATTTTGTTTAACGACTAGCCGCAGGCCTCGTCTAAAATCAAGAACTAAGCCGGCGCTGTGGTTGCCGTCGCACCAGGTTTTCGTCGCCCGAAAAGAAGCTCGGTCGCGAAGGGTTGGAGGCCGGTGTAGAATCGAACCGTCTTTCATCTTGGCCATCATCTTAGACGGCTAACGATCAAATAAACAAAACGACGGGTGAAAAATGAAAAAAACAATTCGACAGTGGGCGGCTCTTCTGATTGCGGCTGTTTCCATACTTGTTGCACAATCGGCTCAAGCGCAAACCGATGAACTGAAACAAGCTATCGAAGCTATCAAACAAGTTGACAAACATGGTGCGGGTCACGAGCCGGCGGTGCAAGCAATGCGAGTTTTAAACTCCGCAAGCGTCGATCAAGTCCCCGAGATTCTTGCCGGAATGGATGGCGCAAACCGATTGGCGACCAATTGGTTGCGCAGCGCAGTCGTTTCGATTGTTGGCAGGGCGGATGCCATTCCAATTGAGCAAATCAAAAGCTACTTTGAAAACCCTGAAGGCTCACAGCTCGGTCGGCTCATGGCGTTCGATCTCCTGGATGAAACAAACGAGGGCTGGGCCGAATCGATCGTGCCAGATTTGATCGACGATCCAAGCTTGCCGCTACGACGCAAAGCCGTCAAGAGCTGGATTGCCAAAGCGAAGAAGGCTGAACTGCAAGAGTCACTTGGGATTTTGGCAACCGCCCTTGAAAAAGCTCGTGATGTCGATCAAGTCCAACAGATTGCAAACCTGTTGGGTGAAAAGGGGGTTGCGATCGATCTCCAAAAGCAACTCGGATTTTTAGGTACTTGGCAACTGGTTGGGGCGTTCGACAACAAGAGCGAATCCGGCTTTGACGTTCCTGCAGGGCCGGAATTGGCTCTTGATAACATCGATCTCATGGCAACCTACACTGACATGGATTCGAAAGAAGTAACCTGGTCGCAATATACGACGGCCGAGCCCACTGGAGTGGTCGATCTAAACGACGCGATTGGAAATGTGAAAGGTGCAACGGCTTATTGCTTCGCAACCTTCCTTGGCCAAGAAGATCGGCCGTGCGAAATTCGCATTGGTTGTATCAACGCACATAAGGTCTGGGTTAACGGTGAGCTGATAGCTTCGAATGAGATTTACCACAACGGCATTTCGCCCGACAAGTTTTCCGCACCCGCCAAAATAAGAAAAGGCGAAAATCAAATATTGGTTAAGGTTTGTCAAAATGAGCAGACCGAACCGTGGGCTCAGCGTTGGCAATTCCAGCTGAGAATCTGTGACGAAACAGGTAAGGCGATTCAACCTGCCAAGCCGGCACCTGCGCGAGACTAGCGAAAACACTCAACATAATCCATCAAACTTGAGAGCAAACATGAAAACCGTCAAATTTACTTTTTGTATGGCAGTGACTTTGATCTGGGTAACCAATCTTAGTCTCGTTGCGCAGGAATGGTCGCAGTTCCGTGGATCGGGTGGCCTTAACGTCTCGAGTGACGAAGTTCCCATCAAGTTCGACGACGAAACGAACGTTGCCTGGAAGCATGAGCTGCCTGGCAAAGGCGCCTCGGGGCCGATCGTGATCGGCGACAAAGTTATTGTGACTTGTTCGGGAGGCGACAATCAGGATCAGCTTTACGTTGTTGCCTTTTCCGTTAATTCTGGTAAGCGATTGTGGACGCAGAAGTTTTGGGCAACTGGCCGTTGTCTTTGTCATCCTTTGAGTGCTAACGCGGCTCCGACGCCGACGTCGGATGGTAAACAAATCTACGCGTTTTATTCGTCGAACGATTTGGCGTGTCTCGACCTGGACGGAAATCTTATCTGGTACCGAGGTCTGGCGGTTGACCGTCCCAAAGCAGGCAACGATGTCGGGATGTCTTCATCGCCCGTTGTACATGATGGGGTTGTCGTTGTTCAAATCGAAGGACCGGGAGATGCATTTGTGATGGGGATTGACACTCAGAATGGAAAAACGATCTGGACCATCGAGCGCGAAAAGTCCGCATCGTGGGCCTCACCGTTGTTGATCAAGGCTGAAAGCCAACCGTCGCGGGTTGTCTTGCAGTCGGACAGCTTGATGTCAATTCTCGATTTGAAAACGGGAGAAAAAGTTTTTGAAACGGGGGGCCAAGTAAGTACGATTGCGTCCGGCGCTTTTGTCGATGGTAAATTGTACGCGCCCGTCGACGGTACGACGGCCTACCAATTAAACAGTCAAGGCAAATTCGATCCTGTCTGGAACGGCTCGCAAGCTCGGCCTGGTTCAGCAAGCGGCGTCGTTCACCGAGGGAAGATGTTTACACTCAACCGTGCGGGTGTGTTAAACAGCTTTGACCTCGACACGGGGGAAGCATTGGAGAAGGTCCGCGTCGGCGGAACTTATTGGTCCACACCGGCAATCGCTGGCAACCACATGTACTTTTTCACCCAAGACGGTATCGCCCGCGTCGTCGATCTGGAACATATGGAAGTCATTCACGAACACAAATTCGAAGACGAGGTCTTCCTGGGTTCGCCAGCCATTTCAAATGGCGCAATGTTTATTCGGAGCGACAAGTACCTGTGGAAGATTGCGAATACTGATGCGACCCAGCCTTGAGATAAAACCGTTTGTCGGCAAACTTGACGCGTCAATCCGACCGCCCGGTTCGAAAAGTATTACAAACCGGGCACTTCTTTGCGCTGCTCTCGCCGAAGGTCAGTCAAGACTGAGCGGCGCATTGGATAGCGACGACTGTCGTGTGATGATAGACTCACTCAAAGAGACCGGGATTGCTTTCAATCAAACTGAAATCGGTGGTGAGATTTTGGTGGACGGCAGCGGCGGGCAACTGCATTCGAATACCGCTGGCGTTACCGAGATGTTCGTTGGCAACAGCGGAACCACGATGCGATTTCTGACGGCGGCCTGTGCGATGGGTGGAGGCAACTTTCGATTATCAGGAGTCGAAAGAATGCACCAGCGACCGATTCGTGACCTCGTTAACGCTTTGAAACAAATTGGCACCACAATTGGAACCGAGAATCATGATGACTGTCCGCCGGTGCAGATCAAAGGCGGTCGCAGTGGTGGCGGTGTCCTGAGGGTTCGTGGCGATATTTCAAGTCAGTACTTGAGCGGACTGATGATGGCGGCACCCTTGGCCAGCGGAAAAATCGAAATTCAAGTTGAGGGAAACTTGATCTCGCGGCCTTATGTAAGCATGACCCAAGCGGTGATGAAGTCTTTTGGCGTGGATTGTTCGGCTAATGTAACATTCGACAGGTTTGTTGTGGAAGCGGGACAGACCTACAAGGCCTGCGACTATTCGATTGAACCTGATGCTTCCGCTGCCAGTTACTTCTGGGGTGCGGCCGCAATTTGCGGAGGTACGGTTAAAGTGCTTGGGCTGAACCAGAATTCTTTGCAAGGGGATATCGGGTTTGCCAAATGCCTCGCTGACATGGGATGCAAGTTGAAACTTGAAGACGACGGGATTTCGATCACCGGACCGGCCACAACGTCGCTCGAACTTGATATGTCCGACATCAGCGATACGGTTCAAACATTGGCGGCGGTCGCGCTGTTTGTTCCGGGCTCGACATCAGTCCGTGGTGTGGCTCACAACCGAGTTAAGGAAACTGATCGAATCGGCAACCTGGCGATCGAGCTTAGAAAGCTCGGTGCGACTGTCGACGAGCTAGAAGATGGGCTGGTCATTCACCCGGGTTTAATTCGGGGTGCAGAAATCAAAACTTATGATGATCATCGGATGGCAATGAGTTTGTCGTTGGTGGGGCTCAAGCAACCCGGGATCATCATTTTGGACCCTGATTGTTGTTCCAAGACTTATCCAGATTTTTTTTTAGATCTCGAATCTATCAGACCGAAGTAGGAGGGTCGGAAGTCGAGGTCAGAGGTCGGAATTCGGAATTGGAGGTTTGTTTAGGCGGGTTAGCAAGATTGAATTTCAAATTTGAAATTCATTATTCTCATCTCTTTCGTGGAGCCGAGAGACATTTCTGAATTGTCATAATGAACGCATCTCGTTTTAGACCTCGCTCTCATTATTGCTGGCTGCTTCGTCATCGCCAGAATCGATTTCATCTGCGGCGGCTTTGGCGGCAGCGTCAGCGTCGGCGGCGGCAGCTCTTTCGCGTTCGATTTCCTCTCGGTATTCTTCCATCGCTTCTTGAAGCAGGCTCGCGTTTTCTTGCAACTGTTGTCTTTGAGCGGAGGAAAGAACGGCAAGCTTCACGAGCGGTGTTTCTTTTGTTTCCTCTTGGCCTTCGCTGTTGAGCGAAATCGTTAACAGGTCAACGGAAAGGTAGGCGTCTTCCAACTCTTCACCCTCTATACTGTTGACCCTGTACTTGGCAAATTCATGCGACTCATCGGTTTTTGGAATTGGGATCTGCAACAATTCGTCAACGCTGGTTGCCGCCTTGATTTGTGAAACCATTTCGGCCTCGGTAACCGGGAGCATCATGACAACTTCTTCCTCGGAAGCCCATTCATTTAGCTTCTCATTGAACGGTTCGCCGGCTCGACGAGTGGGAGCTGCAATCGCTGAATAGGCAACGATGATGGCTTCGAGTACCCAGGTGAGATAAACGAACGAGCCTTTGATAGGAATACCGCCTCCTCTTCCGCCAATCTCCCATCCTTTCTCGGTGCGTGCATTGATGTGTTCCATAAACGTGAGGTTTTTTCGAACGAATCGTTCGACATCAGCTCGGTTGGCTTCAGGTACTTGTTTTTCCACCATTGTCATGTTGATCCAGTCCTGAATCATCTGGCGATGTTGAAAAAAGTATTTAGCGCTTAATGCTCCCAATGTCAGTGACAGCCCGATCAATGCGGCGACCATGACATTCCGAACTTTGCCTAGTTCGACGACCTTCGAAGCAAACATTCCTAAGACGAGACCCAGCCCAATCGTTAGCACGAAGTTGATGAAGATCCAGGGGATATACGGTAGCACCCGTTGATACAGGTATGCCAATACCGCCGCGATCACCAGTCCCGCAAGCCACAACGGCAGGGTAAGCAGACCGAATCGACCAGAGGGTTGGTAGGTTTGAAACATCTCGATGGACTAGAAAATGGTGTCGGCTTGCCAAGATTTGCGCCTGTCAGCGATGTTAGGAATATAAAAGGACAATTGTCCCATGTAAATCGACGGATTTTCTATTTGAAAAAAAAGGATATTTTCAACAGTTGAAAATCTGGTATTCTGTTCAATATGAACACCAAGCCGACGAACACTGTAAAAAGGCACCGCAAAAAGAGGGCTGCGATCAATGCCAGGAGACAATGGGAAGCGATAACCTCGGCGATTCGATTCGAGATTTTTACGTTTTTGAGCGCCTCCGGGCCTTGTTCGATTGCCGAATTGGCCAGACAAATGGGGACTCGTGCCGACAGCCTGTATCACCATATGAAGATCCTTGTATCGGCGGACTTGGTCGAAGAGGTTGGGTTCCGGCGCGTTGGCAAACAGACTGAAGCGGTGTACGACGTTGTTGCGGACAAATTTGACTTTGATACTAATGTTGATGCCGAATGTTTTGTGAAATTGTTGAAATCAACACATCGCCGTTGTGAGAGAAACTTCAAATTGGCGCTGGAAAACGGGTTAGTCAATTTCACTGAGAAAAAGCGGAATTCGTACATGGGCGCTGATACGAGTTGGCTGACCCAAGAACAACAACTGCTCGTCAATTCGCATTTGCAAGCGATTTTTGAGATTTTCGCAGAGGGGCGTAGAAACCGGAAAGGCGACTTGTTCTCGCTAACACTTAATCTAAGTCCCATTCAACGCACGAACGCTCCCAAGGAATAGGTACTGCAACAGTGGAATGCGAAGTTAAACGTAAAAAACATCGAGAAAGCCGATTTATGAATAAAATTGAAATGGTAAACCAGTGGCCGTCGAATAAAGTCGACCGCCAGAGCACCGAAACCTTCGTCACGAAAATAATGAACTGTGGAACTCAACTGCCGATGGCCCTTGTGGCAGTTTGGTCAACATTGACGATCGGAGTAGCCGGATTCTGTGTTGGCAACATCGCCACGGCAAGTCAGATTGACGGAGCTTCTTTTCATTCTGATGGAGTTGCGTTGCAGGACCAGGAACCAGAGGTAGGCGAACAGGATCCCAATGAAGAAGAATCTGAATTCGACCTCGCCGCGAATTTGGAATCATTTAACAAAGTCTGGGAAACCATTGACTCGACTCATTGGGACGAAGAAATGGTTGGTCAGAAATGGGACGACGCCAAAGCCAAATATCGGCCCCAGGTTGAAGCTGCCAAATCGATTAAAGAAGTTCGCCAAGCAATGGAAGATCTGATCAAAGAGCTTGGCCAATCTCATTTCGGGATTATCCCAGCCGATGCGTACGACGTTGTTGGCGAAGGGGGTGGACAAGCAGATGCGGGCCTGACGTTTCGGTTGACGGAAGACGGTGTTTTGGTTTCGAAGGTTCGCAAGGATTCTTCCGCTGAAAAGGCAGGCATCGGACCCGGCTGGGCCTTGGAAAAGATTCAAGGTAAAGAAATATCGGAAATCTCTGAGAAGATTCAGAAAGCGGCCCATGGTCCGATTCGTTTTGAAACGTTGACAGGCCTGGCTTTGAGCCGAATGGCCTCGGGTGACGAAGGCGAGACGATTGAGGTTGTTCTTCGCGACGGTGATGGCGAAACAAAAACAATGGAACTGGAACTGGAGACTCCACCGGGACAAATGGCCAACTTCGGCAATCTGCCTCCGATTTTTGTCGCTTCCGATGTTCGGACGCTGGACGGCGGGATTGGCTACTTCGGATTCAGCGCATTTTTTGAACCTCAGACCATCATGCCTGCATTTCGAAAAACGCTTCGCGACGAGAATCACAGTAACGGAATCGTGATTGACTTGCGCGGTAATATTGGCGGTATCGCTGGAATGACGATGGGCATGGCATCCATGTTTTCGTCAGAAAAGGCGGAACTTGGCGTCATGAAGCTGAGGGGTTCCGAGTTGAAATTTGCAGTAAACGAAAATTATGATCCCGTAACCTGTCCTGTCGCAGTACTTGTGGACGAATGTTCGATTTCTTCTGCGGAGATTCTATCGGGTGGCTTACAGGATCTGAAGTTGGCTCGGATTTTTGGTTCGAGAACGGCGGGTCTGGCTTTGCCATCGACGGTCATCAAATTGCCAAACGGCGATGGTTTTCAGTATGCTTTCGCGGATTACAAATCAGCTTCGGGAAAATCCCTTGAGAAAGATGGCGTTGTGCCGGATGAAGTGGTTTCCTTAAGCCGTGATCTTTTGCTTCGAGACGCTGATCCGGTCTTGAATCGAGCACTGGAATGGATCAAACAACAAAATCAGAAGTCTGAAAAATAATCTTTATCAATGGAGAAAACTATGAAAACTTTGAAGATTTTGATCGCTGTCGCGATTATCAGTGCGGTCGGAATTCAACAGGCTCAGGCTCAAGAAGATGAATTTCCTTCTGCCGAGTCGATCATCAAAAATTATGTGGAAAAGACTGGCGGTATTGACAAGTACAAGGCTGTCAAAAATGTGTTTAGCAGCGGAACGCTTTCAGTCCCGCAACAAAATATCAGCGGGACAATAGAAATGACAATCCAGATGCCCGGTAAACTCAGCGCCGATGTCGAAATCGAAGGGATAGGTTCGATTGTTCAGGGATCGAACGGTGAGCACACCTGGGAAATCAGTGTGATTGCAGGACCCAGATTAGTTGAAGGCGATGAAGCAGAGATGCTTACCGAAGAAACGTCGATGGAGAAGCTCCTTGATCCAGCAAAATACTATAAATCAATGAAAACGACTGGTGTCGAAGATGTCGACGGCGAGAAATGTTACAAAGTCATATTAACCAAAAAGAACGGCAAGGAAGTCGAGTCCTATTTTTCTGTTGAATCGGGCCTGGAAGTTAAGAAAGTCATGGAGCTAACGACTCAAATGGGCGATGTCGGAGTCGAAATCTATTCCTCTGATTACCGGGACGTCGATGGCATTCTGACTCCCTTCAAAAGCGAACAAAAAATGTCGACCGGAATGAGCGTCGTCACCAGCATGGACAAAGTGGAATACAATGTCGATGTTGATGCGTCAAAGTTCGACATCCCAGATGAGATTCAGAAGATGATTGACAAGAAATCCGAAAAAGAGAAAAAGGCAGCTGCCGGCGCGGATAAATAATCGTCAGAGCAGACCCGCATCAAAGGAACGCGACGAAAAATCGTCGCGTTCTTTTTTATTTCGGTTGGTTCCGCTACCACTCAATCATGAACTCCAAGTTATAGTGTTGGCTACATGAAATTTTCTAACGCAGCAGAGCCGTTGAGGTGTTCATGAACTTCAAATACTTGTCCCGAATTTGTATTATCTCCGCAGTCTCACTGACAGCGAACGATCTCCTTGCGGAGCAACCCAATTTTGTGATTCTTTATTCTGACGATGCCGGGTATGCCGACTTCGGATTCCAACCTGATTGCGCACAGGAAATGAAGAACCTGACTCCGTTTATCGACTCGATCGCCAAAGACGGGGTTCGTTTTTCCAATGCCTATATGTCGGGAGCTGTTTGTTCGCCTTCCCGCGCAGGTTTGATGACGGGCCGTTATCAACAGCGATTCGGTTACGACAACAACTTGCCACCCGGGACCCAAAGCGGACTGGATTTGAACCAGACCTTTGGTGCCAAACGATTGAGGGAATTTGGTTACAAGACGGGTTTGATTGGAAAATGGCACCTTGGATACCCCGCCGAATTTCATCCCAACCAACGGGGATTCGACCACTTTTATGGATTGCTCCAGGGTTCAAGAAGTTATTTCCCGATTAATAATGTGTCGCCGCATCGAGTGATTCTCAACAACACGACTCCGACTGAGGAAGGAGGTTACGTCACCGATCGGTTCGGCGATGCGGCTTGCCATTTTATCATCGAAAACAAAGACAGCCCTTTCTATTTGTTTGTTTCGTTCACCGCGCCCCACGGCCCTAACCAACCCAAAGAATCCGATAAACACCGAACCAAACACCTCGAAAAGAAAAAACGAGCGCTTTATGCTGGGCTGATTGTCTCGCTTGATGATAACGTTGGAAAGATCCTGCAGTGCTTGAAAGATCAAGGGCTCGAAGAAAACACGCTCGTGATTTTCACCAATGACAATGGCGGGCAAATCTTGACAGGAGCCGTTAACACCCCGTTGCGTGGCCGAAAGGGAATGATGTTCGAGGGTGGTATTCGAGTTCCTTGGGCGATTCGCTGGCCCGGCAAAACAACGGCGGGTTCTGTAATCGACGATCCGGTTATCGCGCTTGACATTCTGCCGACGCTTGTCGAAGCGTCTGGAAACAAAGTCGAACCGTCGTGGAAGCTGGATGGAAGCAGCTTATATCGTCGTTTGATCGGAGAAGTTGACCAATTACCGGAGCGGTCATTGTTTTGGCGCAAGGGCGGTTCCAAAGGGGATCGAGCGATGCGTCAAAGCAAATGGAAAGTTGTCGACTTGCGATCAAAAGCGACGGCTCCACAGTTGTTTGATCTGGACGCCGACATTTCCGAGGCGAATGATCTTGCTTCGCAGCAGCCAGAACGACTGGAGACAATGTTGAGCAAGCTCACTACGTGGGAAGCTGAAATGAAGGAGCCACTCTGGGGAAAAGGAGCACCTGGAAATCCAGTTCAAGGAAACAAAAAGAAGAAATAGTACCCAGTACCCAGTATTCAGTACCCAGTACCCAGTATTCAGTACCCAGTGCTCCTCAGTTGTCTCTACCCAGACCTCAGAATTACGATTTCAAATGATCTACACGGACGAACGGAAAAACGAACTCAGATCAGTCTATCGGGACGGCCTGCTCAACGACGTCGTGCCGTTTTGGATGAAGCACGGGGTTGATCGTGAATTCGGAGGTGTGTCGTCGGCGCTCGATCGCGATGGCGGAATACTGGACACCGATAAATCGGTTTGGGTTCAAGGCCGATTTACCTGGCTGCTCGGCGAGATGTACAACTGTCCGTTGCTGAAAGATCATTCAGAACGCGAAAACTGGTTAGCGGTCGCTGAGAAAAATTTACAGTTTATCAAGCAACATTGTTTCGATCCTGAAGACGGCCGGATGTGGTTCCAGGTTACACGAGATGGCCGACCGCTTCGAAAGCGAAGGTACGCTTTCTCAGAAAGCTTTGCTGCGATCGCGTTTGGTGAAATCGCGAAGGCGACCCGGAACGAGAGTCACGCGAATTCGGCCCAAGCTTGTTTCCAGCGTTTTGTCGAACACAGTCTTAACCCGCAAGGTGTACAGCCAAAGTTTACCGACACTCGACCGACACAAGCGATCGGGTTTCCCATGATCACAATCAATACGGCTCAAGAGTTGCGAGGTTCGATCGGGTTGGAGTCCGCCAACGAATGGATTGATCGTAGCATTGACACAATTCGAACCCATTTTGTCAAACCCGATATCAAATGCGTGATGGAAACGGTCGGAACATATGGGGAGGTTCTGGATCATTTTGACGGTCGAACGTTGAACCCAGGTCATGCAGTCGAAGGTGCCTGGTTCATCATGGCCGAAGGAAAACACCGAGGCGATAACGAAATGGTTCAGCTCGGTTGTCAGATATTGGACTGGATGTGGGAGCGAGGTTGGGATCAGGACTTTGGCGGACTGCTCTATTTCGTCGGTATCGATCGACGTCCCGTTCAGGAATATTGGCACGATATGAAGTTCTGGTGGCCGCACAACGAAGCGGTGATCGCCACGCTGCTTGCCTGGCAATTGACGGGTGATGCCAAGTATGCCGAATGGCATTCACAAGTTCACGATTGGACCTATCGACACTTTCCAGATGCCGAGTACGGAGAGTGGTATGGCTATCTCCATCGTGACGGCCGAGTTAGCTCGCCCGTGAAAGGCAATCTATGGAAAGGTCCTTTTCACATCCCTCGCATGCAGCTCAAGTGCTGGGAAATTCTGGACGAGCGCTAAGACGAAGACAAGGAGCGAGACTAAGACCAGGATTTCCTATCTCACGCCAACACTTCCGGAATCAACTTTCCGTGAACATCGGTTAATCGCATGTCGCGTCCGGACCAACGATAGGTGAGTTTTTCGTGATCCATGCCAAGTAAGTGAAGCATGGTTGCGTGCAAGTCATAAATCTCGAGTTTGTTCTCGATCGCCTTATAGCCATACTCGTCGGTCGCCCCAACAATCGTACCACCCTTAACGCCGCCGCCAGCCATCCAGAGACTGAATCCGAATGGGTTGTGATCACGACCGTTTGCACCTTGAGCAAATGGCGTGCGACCAAATTCGCCGGACCAGACAACCAAGGTATCTTCAAATAGGCCTCGCTGTTTCAGATCGGCCAAAAGCGCTCCGATCCCTTGATCGACCGCGAGTGAGTTGTCCGCGTGGCCTTTTTTCAAGTTCCCATGTTGGTCCCAACGATCATGACCGACCGAGGGACAAGTCAGCTCGATGAAACGAACGCCTCGTTCGAGCAATCGTCGGGCAATCAGGCACTGGCGGCCAAACGTTGCCGTTGGTTTGTTCGAGTGATTCAAGCCGTACATCTCACGTGTCACTTCCGTTTCTCCGTCGAGACTGGCAAGATCGGGGACGGCCGTTTGCATGCGATAGGCGAGTTCGTAATTCGCGATCGCCGATTCAATTTGATCGTCTTTCCCCAGCTGATCAAGAACTCGTGAATCGAGTTTTCTTAACAGATCCAGTTTTCGGCGCTGCAACTGATCATTTCGCTCGCGCCGGGAGATATTGGCGATGGGTCTGTCACCTGCATTAAAGATCGAACCTTGATACGTTGCCGGTAGAAACCCGCTATTGAAACAATCCACCCCACCAGGTGGAATCAATCCTCCATTGAGGACGATGAAACCGGGAAGATTCTGACTCTCGGATCCCAGCCCATAGCCCAACCAGGCACCCATGCTGGGTCGTCCCTGAAAACCGCTTCCCGTATGCAGAAAGTAATTTGCACTTGTATGCTCAGAAAATTGACTTGTCATCGAACGAATAACAGCCAGATCGTCCACGTGTTCGGCAACGTTGGGAAACAGCTCGCTAACTGGAATACCGCTTTCGCCGTAGTTTTTAAACTTCCACGGACTCGCCAATGTTTTGCCAATGTTGTTGAACTGTGTTGGTTCAATTTTCATTTTGAAGGGCTGCCCGTTTTCCTGGTCGAGCAATGATTTGGGATCAAACGTGTCGACTTGGGAAGGTCCTCCATCCATGTACAAATAAACGACGCGTTTTACTCTGGGCGCAAAATGAGTCGGCTTGGGCAGCATCGAGTTGGAGGGGTTTTCCGGCCGGTCATCGGAAATGAGCCCGGCAAAACCCGACTCAGCCAACATGGCCGTGAAAGCGACCGAGCCAAAACCGCAGGCGGCATTCTTGAGCATTTCTCGCCTGGTGAGCGCCGGCGGGCGAAAGTTCCCACAATGAGAGGATCGTCGATTATTGTTTCGCGATTTCATAAGCTCTAATCGATGAAAATAAATTGTTTAACGTTGAACATGACGTGGCAAAAGTCCCGCCACAATTCAATGTTTGATTTGATCGCTTTTTCTTCCACTCTCAGCTCGGAAGCATAATCTGCCAGGAATGTTTGGGCTTCTTTCAGCTCTGGCGAAGTTGGGGGACGACCGAACGCTTCCAGATAGATCGTATTGATTCGATCAATCGGTTCCTGGCCGTCCCCGATCAAACGCTTCGCCCACTTTTGGGCCTGATCAAAAATGAAAGGATCGTTCATCAAGATCAATGCCTGAGCCGGAACATTGGATCGGTTTCGACGGCCAAGCGTGTTAAACGGAGTTGGCGTATCAAATGCTAACATCATCGGCGACAGAAAATTTCGACGAACCTCGATGTAGACGCTCCGCCGCCGATTGCCGTCGAGTGGACCGCTTTTTCCGGGTCGCCCTCGTCCCCCCATGAACGGCGTCAAATGAATTGGTACCGACGGGCCATACATCGTTTCATCCAGCTCGCCTGAGATGATCAGAATAGAATCTCTTATCGCTTCTCCTTCAAGCCGATGAATATTGGCAGCGTGAAATAGCTTGTTGTCCGGGTCAGCTTCCTTCGATTCTAAATTCGGAACGCTTGAAAGTTGGTAAGTGCGAGTCAACACGATTTCGCGAATCAGTTTCTTGATCGACCAGCCGTTATCGACGAAACGAACGGCCAGGTGGTCGAGCAACTTGGGATGAGTCGGCCGTTGGCCGAGGACCCCAAAGTTGTCGACCGAAGCAACGATGCCTCGGCCAAGCAAATGATGCCAAATTCGATTGACAATCACCCGAGGCGTCAATGGGTTTTTCGGATCGGAGATGCGGTTAGCCAGCTGCATTCGCCCGCTACCGCGTTCGATTTTCATCGAGTTGTCCGTCAAGGCTTCCAGAAATCTGCGTTCCACGATGTCGCCGAGCGTTTTGTGATTGCCCCGAATGAAGACGTGTTCGTTCTGTCCGGGGCCATCGTCCATCGCAATCGCCAGGAACGGACTTGGAACTTGGTCGTTTTTTGTACTCGCCTCTCGATGCAGTGTTTTGATTTTTTCTGCAAGCGTTGCGCACGAAATGTTTTGATCAGTTGTTGAAATCGACTGAAGATCCTTGGCGATTCCAGATGCGTTGTGCTCGACTGCAGGAGTTAGAATGGCCGACAAATCGTTTTCGATGATCCAGCTCCTTAGCGAAATCGCTTCCGAATCGGATTGAACCACGCTGGAAACAACCTGTTCCGCGATCCGTTTTGCCATCGCTTCGATCGAATTCTCGAATTGTTCGCTCAACTGGCTGGCAATCTGTTGCGTTGCCTTGGAAGGCGGATCAACGGGTGCCGGGCCATTGGTCAAAATAATCTTGTCAATCGAAAAGAAACCGTCGGACTGATCGAGAATTTCGATGTGAGCCGTTCGGCCTTTGTGGTTTTTCAAGTCTCGTGACTGTTCGATCCAACGGTAATCTTCAGAACCCGCGAAGTCGATCTTCATCCCGTTAAACAGCAGAGCGTTGTACAGGTCGAGTTGATATCCCTCGATAATCAACCGAATGCGTGCTTTGCCGCCTTTGATTCGATAAAAAATCTTGTCGTGATTGATCGTAAAAGTCGGCGAGCGAATGACGCCTTTGTAGTTTTTCCCGCCGCGTCCGCTGTGAACTGCGGTGGGCTCAGCGAGCCATTCGTTTTCTACGGAAAGATGTTCGGTTGACGTTCCTTGTGAATCGAACACGGCGAAGCCGGTTTGATACCAGCGTTCTGGCAATCCGTGGTCAAAGCTTTCAAAAACTACGGCATCTTTTGTTGACTGAATTGACTGATTTCGTTTGCGTTCAATTTGTTGTGCAAGATGGGCCACCCACTCGGCGTCAATAGCCAGATTGCCGTTTGATAATTCCTGTAGCAAGTGGAGTGGGTGCAACTCAGTGCTCAGACGCGATAACTTAATCGCTTTAACCAGGTTGTTAACCAGAATCTGATCGAGGTGTTGGTGTCGTTCATTGAAATCAGCTTGCTCCTCTTGCGAATTGCCATTTAACACTTTTGTAGGCTTCAATTCGATGAAGTCGATACCCAGCATGTGGCGAGGAATGGCTTTTTCATGATGGCCGGTGATCTCCAAAACAAGTTCGTGCTTCCCGTTTTCAAAAGAATGTGTTCCGAGTGAAATGGCTCCCGTTGTCGTCAATTCCTCACTATAAAAATCAAAGTCCGTCAGGACAGCTTGTCCATCCACGAAAATGTTTGCTTTTCCATAGTCTTTTGCCTTCGTGAAATTGGCAAACAGTTCAAACTCCTGTGGCTCGATAACAGAATCTAAATCGAATTCCAAAGTCGCTTTACTGCCAGGCTCACCGTCGACCCACCAGAGTTGTTTGTTATCCTGCCAGGCGAATCGTTCGCCTTGAGGCTTTAGCTCTTGTGGCGTCAATGTGCCGTGATCGTTGTTGATGACCCGTAAGTTCTCTCCCTGCACGACAACCTTTTCCGGACGACTCCAATCAGGATCATTTCTCAATTTCAGAATTGCGGCGGTCAAATACTCTGCGATTTTTTGAGCGTCAGACTGATCGGCAAGTGAGACGAATTGTTCGATCGCCTGGTCCGCTTCATCCGATAGTTGTTTGAACTCGGAATGCGCTTTTTCGATACGCCGACCGGGATCCAGCATGGCGTCCTGTCGCCGCGAACTTTTCAAAAATCCCGCTAGCGCATAAAAGTCTTTTGTCGAGATTGCGTCGAATTTGTGATCGTGACATTTGGCGCAGGAAACGGTTAAACCCAAAAATGATTTCGACATCACGTCAATCTGATTGTCAATTCGTTTTGCTTCATCAGCCTTTACGTCGACCGGACCATGATGTCCTTCTCCAAAGAACCAAAATCCTGTGCCGATTAACGACTCATTGAACTCTTCGGTTTCATGACGTCGGGGTTGTTCGATCAAGTCACCGGCGATATGTTCGCGAATCAACTGATCATAAGGTACGTCCCGATTGAACGCTCGAATGAGATAATCGCGATACCGATACGCGTGCGGGATCGGGTAATCAAACTCATGACCGCAAGTCTCGGCGTAGCG
Source organism: Planctomycetaceae bacterium (assembly GCA_024638965.1). Classification (GTDB taxonomy): domain Bacteria; phylum Planctomycetota; class Planctomycetia; order Pirellulales; family Pirellulaceae; genus Mariniblastus. Next base: position 22,652 of record JAHEJI010000026.1, on the reverse strand, counting down.
GAACAAGTCCATCCAGTGTCTAGCCCAGCGTTCACCAAATCGGGGTGACGCCAGCAATTCATCCACGATTTTGGCAAAAGCACCGTCTGAATCGTCGTCCAGGAATTTCTGAATTTGGGTTGGCGAGGGCGGGAGGCCAATGAGGTCAAAATAGACTCGCCGAATAAGAGTTCGCTTTGATGCATCGTCGGCTGGTTCGAGCTTGGCCGATTCCAGCTTTGAGAGGACAAAGTTATCGATCGAATCCCGCGGCCAAGTGGATTTCTTGATGTTTGGCATCGCCGGAGATTTGACAGGTTGCCAACACCAGTGGGCTGAGCGTCGAGCCGCGATATCAAATTTTTCTTTTTCGACCATGTTCCCCTGTTCTGCGGGCCAGGGGGCGCCCATCTCGACCCATTGGGTCAATGTATCAATGTCGGCTTGTGGTAACTTTGTATCAGGCGGCATTTCATAGACGTCGCCATAATTGATCGCGTCAATCAACAGGCTCTCCTCTGGGATACCTGGTTCAATTGCCGGTCCGGTGTCGCCACCCACCAACGCTGACTTTCGCGACGAGAGGCTGAGTCCGCCTTCTAGAGGCTTTGCTTCGGGCCCGTGACATTCGAAACACTTGTCAATCAGAAGTGGACGGATTCTCGACTCAAAAAACTCAATCTGTTCCGTCGAAAATTTGGGCTCGTCTTGGGCGAACGAATTTCCTGAGGACAGAAATAAAGTCAGAAAAAGGCAAGCCGATCCGAATCCAAGGATGGACCAGCAACGGGCGAAAACGAACGGCAGTGACGATTTGAGCATGCTCAGTGGTTCGGTTCGATGGCGATAATTAGTTCAAAGCGTTCATTTTAAACGCTTTCACCGAACGGTCAAAACGGGTACGACACTTTTCGCGTATTTGGACATTCTTTCCTTTGATTGGGTCATTGGCCTCGCTATTACTTCGATTCCGAGATTTGAGTCGGGCTCATGAGATAACCCAACAAATCAACTTTCTGTGGGAATGACATATTATTCAATAAAGCGTCTGGCATTACGGATTTGTTTGAAGAGCGAATTTCGTCGATCAAATCCCGATCAATTGTGATGACCTCTTCCGGCGTTTGCACGCGAACCGTCTTCCGATCTTGAATGAGTATCAGACCGCTGAGCAAACGCCCATCTTCCAGCGAGATGACGGATGAACGATAGGTTTCTGCGACTGAGCCGCTGGGATCGATAATGTTGGTCAGGAGGTAATTCAGGTTTTGTCGATTGGCGCCGGTCAAATCGGGTCCAGTGTTACCGCCTTCTCCAAAAAGAATGTGGCACGACGCGCAATTCTTTTTGAAAAGCGTACGGCCATTGAACAGATTGGCTGAATTCAGATTTTGTTCGGGACCGCTCAGTTTGGAAGCCAGCGCTTCGATTTCTTTGACCTTTTGCTCCGGGGTCTCTCGAACTTTACCCCACACACTTTCAAGTTTTGCAACTATTTCTGGCGAACCAATTTGTTTAATCCGTTCAGCGTGGTAAGCAGTAATCGAGTCTTTGTTGATCCGACCGTTCTCGGCGGCCTGTAAAAGTTGCAGTGCCCAGGGCTCCCGAGAGACGAGTGTGTTAATCGCTGTGGATTTGCCTTCCGGATCCATATGGGGCATTTGACGGATAATAACGTTTGCGACCGACGGGTCTTCTGAATGGACTATCGCGCGAACAACAGAAGTCGTAAACGATCGATCTCGAATCAGACCTTTAAGTACGTCCACCAAATCGGCAGGCTTAGTTGCCGCCCAAGTCTCGATAGCGCGACGGCGGACCGCAACGTCCGCTTGGTTTGAGGTGACGATTTTCTTAAGATCAGCGACCGCTCGACCGTCGCCAAAGACGACTCCCAAATTCAAAACAAGTTGAGAGATTTCTTGATTTTCGGATTTACCGAGTTTCCTGACTACCGTCGGCCAATTTAAGGGTTCTTTTACGTTGGACCAACCATCTAACGCGAGGCTCATCCCGCGAAGCGTCGAAACTGGTTCAAGGTTGCCGTTTTCTAGTTCCGTCAGAATCGCTTCGACAATTTCAGGTTTTGTCTCGATTTCGTAGGTCAATCGCCGCACAATATTTTCGCGTACAAGTGGGATTTTGGAATTGGCCGCAAGTTTCACCGCCTGTTGCCAGATTGATACCGCGACCGGCTCACTGCCGAACCAGATTAGATGGGGTTGAACCCTGTCCTTCGCATCGGATTGGGTTTGGCAGAGAATTGAAGCGATCGTCAGTCGATCTTTCGGGTCGAGCCGTTTGAGCGAAGTTGCAACGTAAAGCCGAACGAGTCCAGATTCATCTTTAGCCAATTCTCGTAACCGCTTTGTGATCTCAATATTTATCGGTCGGAGTCCATCAGTAAGCAACCGAACTGCCCAAGCACGGATGTGCTCGCTGTCATGCTCTGTACACTTGAGCAAAGTCGCGTTGTCAGCCATTCCGATCGAGTAAAGCGCCCATAAATTTCTTAGTCGACTTGATGCGTCCAAGTTCAGCTGCAAATTTGAACTGCACAGCTTTTTTCGAAATTCGAGAATTTCCTGGTCTATCTCTAATCGATTTATGGACGCCTTTTCGGCAAGTAACCTTTGCGCCGTGCGGGAGTACCAGCGGTTGGGATGCGTCAACAAACCGAAAAGAACGTTGGTGTCCAACTTGGCGAGATCCTTATAATTTCCATCGATTTTCGACTCGCCGTATACAATCTTGAAAATCCTACCGGATGTACGATGGATCCCATCATTTTCGTGACATTCGCCGATGTCTGACCAGTCAAGCACATACACGCCACCGTCCGGACCGTAAATCATTTCGACACCACGAAACCAGGGATCGTCGGTCTTCATGAAGTCAGCCGCGTGCTTGCCGACATAGCTGTTGCCTTCGCGATGAATGGTGTCCATGTTGAGTCGACGTCCATGAAAATTTGCCGTGAACAACGCATTGTGATATTTCTTGGGCCATGTTCCGCCCTGATAAATCATCAGACCGGTGTGAGCGTGGCCACCACCGGCGGCGTCGGTGCCTGAGGAGAGTCCTTCTTTTCGGGAAGCTGCCGTATGAGGTTCGCCGAGGTCCCAATGAATGTGGTCTGCCGTTTGTTCGATGACTTGATAAGTGTGTGGGTTAAAGTGCGAACCATACATTCTCCGGAAGCGTGCACCCGGCACAATGTGAAACAGATGGCCGATAACCGTGTTGATCATGAACATCTCGCCATGTTCGTCATAATCGAATCCCCACGGATTGGTGCCGCCTTCGGCGACGACTTCAAACTTTTTGTGAATCGGATGATAACGCCAGATAGCGCAATTCATTGGAATTCGTTGTGATGCGGTAGCTCCCGGCGGGCCGACAAAAGACGTTGCTTGAATTCCATGTCGACCGTATAGCCATCCGTCGGGACCCCAACGAAGGCCATTCACGATGTTGTGGCGAATCGTGTTATCTTCAAATCCGTCCAGCAAAACGTACGGCGGTCCATCCGGTTTGTCGTCTCCATCGGCGTCAGGGACAAAAATGAACTCGGGAGCCGCGGTGAGCCACACACCGCCATAGCCCAATTCGATTCCAGTGAGTTTCTTGCCTTCGTCCCAGAAAACAGTTTTCTTGTCGAATCGACCGTCGTTATCGTCGTCTTCAAAAATCACGACACGATCGTTCAACGACATGTCGTAATTGGTTTTGCCGTCCGAATAGGTATAGCATTCAACCACCCAAAGTCGCCCGCGGTGGTCAGTCGTTACGGCGATAGGTTGGTGGACATCCGGTTCGGACGCGAACAGCGTTGCCGAAAATCCTTCTGGTAATGACAACATCTCCAACGCTTTGTCAGGAGGCGTAAACGGGATCTCCAGTTTTTGTGTGTTCGGTGGGTCGTCGGTTTGAGCGAAAGTAATCGTTCCTGATAGAGCCGTTACAAGAAGAAACGTAACAAGAAGACGAAATGTAATGTGATTGAAGCGGGGCATTTTTGATTCCAAGACAATGGCAACAAGAAATCAATGTAATCCATCTGATTGAAACTCCAAGCCATAAAAAAAGGCAACCATTTTTACATGGTTGCCTTTTGAATTTCCGGAAAAAATTTCGTCGAGAGTCCAGGTAAGTGGACTTGTCGGCAGAAGTCCATCGCAGTAAGGGCTGATCAAGCCGCTTCGCGATTTTGGTCTTCTTTTCTGGTGTGGTTCGGCTCGAGTTCCTCCCTCAGAATCAACATATCGTCTGGAGCGTCGATGCCTAACCTTACCCTGTCGCCTGTGACTCGAACGATGGTCAAGACGATGGCCTCTCCCAACATTATTTTTTCGCTTTCCTTTCTGGAAAGAACGAGCATTTCGAGTAACTCCTAGTGGTTATAATGTTATGAAAAAAAATAATTGCGAATAATTTTGTTTCACGCGGAATCACTGTTACGTGGAACTAAGTTGTGGCGCTCCTGAAAGCACCGTTTTTTTGAATCGCTCACCCGATGAGCCATAGAACAAAATTGAATTGCTTTCTGTTTCCCAAACGGCCGTTAGTTTTACGCTTCTCGGACCATGAAGGCAAAAGAAAATGCCGCAGACCCGACCGCATTTTTTGAGAACTTTCTCGGTGACCTGGAAAACTCCTTCTTCAAAATTGTTTTGTTGGCAAAGTGTATGAGCAACGAATTGTCGTAATTGTCTTAAGTTTTGAATTTTTAGACGCTCTTGATGCATCTTCGGCAATTCTCCTCGCTGTGTGCTGCAGCGGCGATAGATACAGCCGAGTGCTATCGCATTTAGTAAACTGGGTCAACATGGGTAATATCGACAAGGTGTAAGGAGGTCCGCACGATAATCTAGGTATTTTTGCAGGGTAATTGGAGTCAGCCAATATTGGAAAAACAACCAATATAATCGGATCGCGTAAGATATGCGTATGCACTCAACCGACCTTCAAATCATGTAACAAATTCATTCACAACAAGAATCGCATTTGCTCAACAAGTAAATGATGACTACCCTGCGACCAACGAGTCGCCTAACAAAATTCAACTCGAACAACACAATCGCGACATAAAACAATGATCGACGAACCAGCTCAATTCAAAATCGATACCGGCCAATTCAAAGGTCCTATCGATTTACTGCTTTACCTTGTTAGAAGGCATGAAGTAGAGTTGGGAGATATCGCCCTATCACGCGTTACCAACCAATTTCTTGAGTACCTCGACGTCTTGCAAGAAATGAGAATTGACACGGTTGGCGACTTTATCGAAGTAGCAAGTCTGCTGGTTGAGATGAAAGCGCGAGCGGTATTGCCGCGAAACGAACTGGAGCAGGAAGAGGATGCAGTCGTCGATCCGCGAGTCGATCTTGTGCAGCGACTTTTGCTCTATAAGCAATACAAAGACGCGTCGAGTTTGCTCGAAGATCAAGCGACCGAATGGCAACAGCGTTATCCGCGGATGAGTGAAGATGCACCCCCGAAACGTGTTGATTTTTCCGCTCAGCCGATTCGAGAAGTTGAGCTGTGGGATCTTGTGAGTGCGTTCGGTCGTGTGCTTCGAGACAACCGGCCACCTCCCAAAGAAAACATCATTTACGATGAAACACCCATTACGACCTACATGCGTCGCATTCATGAGCGGCTGGTTACAGAGAGTAGACTATCGTTTTCCGAACTTTTTGAACCGGGCATGCACAAGTCGGCGATGGTAGGCGTTTTCCTGGCGGTGCTCGAACTGACAAGGTATCACAACGTGAATACCGAGCAGTCGGATTTGCACAGTGAGATTTGGATTGTTCCCAACGAGCAATTCGACGAAGAACTCGATATCTCCAACGTTGACGAATATAATCCTCACATGCGTTCGGGTGATCCCGGTTCAATGGTCGATTAAATTTGTTAATCTTAATCGTACTCGTACTCCTAATCGTACTCGTACTCGCACTCGAAATCGCGGTGACTCGTAATCGAGACCATACTCTCAGCCAACAAGTCTCGTTTCGAACTGGAAACTGATTCATATCGAAAAATTCGTCCAGTCATCCTGAACCGAGTGGTGCGAGGTGAAGGATCTCTCGTATTTTCACGTGAGATTCTTTCCGCCGCGGCGGACCTAGGCTCTCTCAGAATGGCTAATGCGTTCGCAAACTAAGATTAAGATTACGATTAAGATTAAGACTACGATTACGATTACGATTAAGATGAAGAATTAAGTCCAAAAATAGTCGAACAATGAACCAATCGGTACCCGTTATCAATTGTGAAGGATGTGGCGTTTGTTGCATGACGTTCGGACATCCTCGTTACTTTTGGACGCAAGATCAGGGCTCGATGATCGATCAACATTGGATCGACTTGCCCAAATCAATGGTCGTAGAAATCGAGGCTTATCTCGAGACATTGGGCGGCGACGACGATGCGGATTTCGGAAAACCCTGCATTTGGTTTGATAAAGTCAAACTCAATTGCAGGCATCACCGTCACAGGCCGCAAGTTTGTCGCGATTTTGAAATTGGTGGAGACAGCTGCGTGAGGTTGCGACGCCAGTTTGGAATTGAATGAAATGCGGAATGGGAAGCTGGAATAACATTGTTACCATCGCCGCATTTGCCAAAGGCCCCGGTCGCGCCTTGACGAATAGGTAGCGTTGAAGTTGTCACCAGTGATCGTCGCGTCGTAGGAGAAAGTCCCCATGACTGGGCCCAGCTTTTTTGAACCCGAAAGTTGCATGAGCCCGGGTTGTTCATGAACTACATTGAGAACGGCCTTGTATCGAAACGGTATGATCTTCGCGAACGTTCCGCGAAAATTGGCTTGGACATGTTGGGCGTCGAGTCGACAAAAGCTCGCAGACAGTTTGCCACGATGCGACGTTTTACAACTTCGCCAGTCACCACTCCAATGGCCGCTAAGATCTTGTGCGGACGCGGGCTGCGAGAAAGTCACAGCCGCCAAACAAAATACGACTAGGAGGGAATTTAGGTTGCGAAACATGATGATCAGGCTCATCCTGGGACTTTGGGTCCAATTTTTATTTCTGGATCAATTCAATGGACTTAATAAAGTCGACTTTAGGATACCGGCCAACAATGAACTTGTTCCCTTCGGCTTCAAATCTCCCTTGGACGTCACGTGGGTTCTCACCGGTGATAAATATTTGTTTGATAACATCCATGCCCTGGCTGATTTGTCCAATTGGCGGAAAGTTCGGATCAAGTCCTTTATTGTCTTTCAAGTTGATGAACATTTGCGTCGAGCGCGTGTTAGGACCTGCGTGTGCGAATGTCAGGAAGCCAGGTTGATTTGAAACTCCCTTGACGCTCGGGTCGTCTTTGATGTTCGCATCCGACCATTTTTTGCTAATCGCAGGCTCTCCGTGGATTCCAAACTGGAACATAAATCCGTTGATTGCGCGGAAGATCGCGATGTCCTTGAAATAACCGATTTTGACGAGGTTGTAAAAGCGGTCGGCTCCATTTGGAGCCCAATCTCGTGTCACATCAACTACAAAATCGCCTTTGGTCGTGACGAACTTGACCTGGAACTTGTCGGGCGCCTTTTCTTTCGCTTTTGATGGATCGAGCAAGCCAGGATGAGGCGTCGTGGCTTTGGCGGAAGAACCCTGAGTCGCCTGTTTCGTCAGAGTTTCTTGAGTCGGATTGGCCTTGGTTGTGGTTTGGGCAGCACAGCCAGAAACAATCATCGTACAAGCGATCGCCGCACAAATTGTTGAAGTAAGTTTCACGTTAGATTCCTTTTGTTGTCGTATTGAACGATGGTTGAGCGAATCAAAAATCGCCAACGCAACCAAGATAACAAACCAGCCGCTGATTTCGAATCCCTGCTATCAAACAACGTGGCCGTTCAAACCAGTGGCCCCACGAGACGAAAAGCGGAGGAAATTCCAGAAGAATGGGCAGTATCTGTCGGCCAAATTTGTGAATACAACCGGGCTGCGTCGGGTATTGCTTCACCACGGATTGACCGGAATTCACTGATGTATCATAGGCAAAACGTTGGAACGATCGCCGCTATTCATGCTAACGTTCCAGCCAGGATTCCTCACGTAGGCCGAACAAAAGTCGCGTATGTGCTTGTCCGGAACAGCGCAAATGCCAAAAATTCGACTTGCAAACTGTTTTTGCTTTGCTTCCAGAAAAGCGGCTGCAATGCCGGCAATTACTTGTGAGAAATGCGGGCGGTCTCGATGCGGCAAATTATCCTTACAGGTTGATTATCGCGAACGATAAAAAAAAATGGGCCGCCAGAGGCCGCCCATTTAGCGTTAATCCGTTACGTGACAAGCTTTATTCCTCAGTTCCCTCGTCGTCTTTCTGAACACTTTCGAAATCGCCAGCCGTCACAATCAGAAGTCGCTCAAGATCGATCATCTTCTTGAGAGCGCTGTCGACTTGATCTTTGCTAAGCGTTTCGATCTTTTCGTCGCTGGCCTGTTGGAAGTCCAATGAACGACCTGTCTCAAGGTTGCTCAGCAGCAAACCGGCCAGCCGGGCATCATTTGCTCGACTGCCACGACGGTTTTTCAAGTAGCTTTCTTTTGCGTTATCGAGTTCTTCCCCGGTAACACCGCTGTCAAGCATACGGTCAACTTCCTCAGCAACTGTCTCGACGACTCTTTCGGTGTTCGCCGGATTCGAAATCATGAACATCATGTACATTCCTCGTTCGTCGATCGAGTCGGCGTTGAATCGCGACATAGCGGTGTACGACAAGCCTTCTTTCTTCCGCACGCGGTCTGCGAGCCGAGAAGAAAGAGGACCGCCACCCATGATATAGTTGCCAATCAAGAGTGCCTCATAATCAGGGTCGTCATCGCGTACCGGAGCCGTGACGCCCGCGATGTAAACAGCGTTTTTCTTGTCAGGCGTGTTGATTGTAATTCGCTCGCCCTTCACGTCTGTGTTTGCGGGCGACGAAATTCGAGTATACGCCTTACTCGATTTCCAGTTCGAGAAAATCGAATTCAACTTACTCAGCGCCTCGGCGCTGTCAAAATCACCAACGATCGCGACTTCGCCAAATTGTCCATTCAAAAATTCATCGTAGATGGTTTTGACATCCTCGACGGTGACGTTACCGATACGCTCCAGGTTTTCCACAATGGTCGGTGTGTAGCGAACATCATCCTTAGAATGGGGGTCGATTTTGCGACCGAATTCGGTCATCGCCAACATCATTGGCATCGACTTCATGCTTTCCATTTGCGTCAGCGACTGACGCTTGATGACTTCAAATTCTTCATTGTCCAGTGCCGGTTGGCGTAGAGCCTGATTGAGCAGATCGAGAACTTCGCCAAAATATTTCCGTTCCGTCTGTATGTTGATCGATAGATCGCCTGTGCTGCCACCAAAGCTCATCGTTGCTTTGAGTTCGTCGAGTCGATCACGAAATTTCTGGAAATCAAGTGATTTGGTTCCGCGGGTCATCAACTCAGGCAATAATTCAGCTGCCGCGACCTTGCCTTTGAGAGATTCGGCATCGCCATAGTGTAAAGTTGCCGAAAGTTGGACTCTTTCGCCGCGAGTCTTTTTAGGAAGCAGAGCGTATTTGATTCCCGAATCCAATTCGCCGAATTGGGTTCGAGATTCAATGTTTTCCGGCGTTGGTTCAAACGATTCACCGGAAGCAATCTTGGCTCGCCCCTTGTAACCAGCAAGAACCGTCTTGAGTTTTGGTTGACTGGGTACTGGAGCCCGAACGGGCGTGTCCGTGGGCAAGAACATACCAACGGTTCGATTGTCCTCAACGCAATAAGTCGCTGCGACTCGCTTGACATCGTCCGCAGTCACTTTCTCGAGGCGATCGCGATGTAGGAAGTATAATCGCCAGTCCCCATACGCACACCATTCACTCAGGTTGATTGCAAATTGTTCTGAATTGGCAAACCGCCGTTCACGTTGTTTGAGAATGTTACGAATCGCGCGAGTCACTTCTTCATGGGTAACACCTTCTTTTCCAATTCGTTCAATTTCCTCGATCAGAACCGTTTTGACTTTTTCAAGATCGCCGTCTTTGGGAACCTCGGCCATGGCCAACATAATGCCAGGGTCGTGAGCGGCCGTTTCGCTTGCGTTAACACTTGAAGCAAGTTTTGTTTCGACAAGCTTTTTATAAAGCGGACCCGAAGGTTCCAGGCCGAGAATCGTTGCGAAAACCTCGACGGCCGGGAAGTCTTCGTTTGCAGCTGAAGGGATATGATACGCGGCACCTACCATTTGAACGTCGCCCACACGGCGAAGTTTGACAATTCGCTCGCCATCTTGAGCTGGTTCCTCGGTATAGGTTTTCGGAAGCTCGCGCGATGGAACGGGTAATGAGCCAAAATATTTGTCCATGTATTCGAGGGCTTTGGCTTTGTCAAATTTCCCAGCAATGACAACCATCACATTGTCGGGTTGATAGAACTTTTTGTAGAAGGCCCGCAAGTTATCGACCGGTACCCGCTCGATATCACTGCGGTTTCCAATCGTCGATTTACCGTAATTGTGCCACTCGTAGGCGGCGGACATGATTCGCTGGTAGAGAATTCGCTGCGGGCTGTTCTCGCCGCGTTCAAATTCGTTGCGAACGACAGTCATCTCGGACATCAAGTCTTCGCCTTTGATCCAGCTGTTGATCAAACGGTCTGCTTCCATTTCGATTGCAAATCTCAAGTTATCATCGTTCGCGGGAAGCGTTTCGTAATAATTGGTACGATCAACCCAGGTGGTGCCGTTCATGTTGAGAACACCTCGGTCTTTTAAAAACTTGGGAATGTCAGGGTGTTTGTCGGTGCCCTTAAACAACATGTGCTCAAGCAAGTGAGCCATTCCAGTTTCGCCGTAGCCTTCGTGTCGAGACCCCACCAGAACCGTCATGTTCATTGTGAATTGCGGCTTGGAGTCGTCGGGGAATAGCAGGAGCCGAACACCGTTATCAAAACGGTATTCAGAGATACCTTCAATTTCCGTTACCAACTGCGTTTGCTGGGCGTTCGCCAAGCCCGATTGGAGCAGGCCGATCAAAAACGTGGCTGTCGCCAACAAGGCGAAGACCGAGGACGTTTGGCGACAACCGCCGGGGTTAGTAGAGCTTTTTCGAATCACTTCTATATCCTCTTTTAAAAAATTAGCTTCGGAGTGGTTGAAACAATTCACTCCAACCATGATTTTTGGTACCTTCAACTGCGAACCGAGATCGCAGCTTACGCTGGGGCGAAGTTGAGCCATTAATTCTATCGAATAAGAGCTTTATCACCACCTATGCAAAAGAACTCTTGGTCGGCAAACCAACACCAGTCCGTTCGCAACACAATTCGAAACCGGAGAACGCTCAAAGTACTGGGGGATACAAATCATCCATTGGAGATTTCGCCCGAAATCTGCGACACAAACAGGCCCCTCGTTTTGCAGGCGATTGCCGATGCTGGTTGTGCCCCGTTTCATTACGACCGCAATCACCAATCGATTGCCGAACCATGGCGGTTTCATTTGCTTTGGCATGAACAATGTCGCAAAATCGCAGCTAACTTTTTCGAATGGTTCGACGGCGATATCAAGCCAAACACCAAATTACCAGCAATGCTATCAGCCAGTGGTGCGTTGATTATTGTCAATTGGTTACCGCAAGAAGGGCTGGCCAAGTCCGAAAAATCGACTTTGATCAATGAAGAACATTTGGCAGCGACGGCCGCAGCCGTTCAGAATTTGTTGTTACTATTGACGGCCCATGGAATGGGAACTTATTGGTCCAGCGGCGGACAGTTTCGAAGTGAAGCGATGTATAACCGGATGGGGATCAGCCCCGTGGAACGGTTACTCGCGGCGGTATTCGTCGAGTTTCCCGAAACGATGAATCTGGACATGGAGCGATTACCAGGAAAACAACGGAAAAATCGGACCAGCGTCGAGAAGTGGTTAAACGTCGTAGAGATTGAGTGACATGACGAAACTACCCGTTGTCGTCGATAAACCGAAAGATTGTTCGGGTTGTGGCGTCTGCTGTTTCCACATGGGATACCCGGCATTTAACCTTCCTGTCGAACCGCTGACAAATGAAGAGATCGATTCCAACGAACACCTTCGCCGAATCGCGCAAGACGCCCGGACTCGCGAGCAACTACTGGCCGGCAGTCCTGGTGAAAAAAACTGGCATACTCTTCCCGACGACTTGCGCAACAAGCTGGAATCATTTGTGCAAACGTACGAACCGCCACCAGATGGCGAACTCGATCCGCCTTGCTACTGGTTGGATAGGGAAACGCGACTTTGCAAACATCACGAACATCGACCTCGCGTTTGTCGCGAATTCGAAATCGGACTTTCTGGATGTCTTGATTGGCGGCGGGTTTACTCCGAGGAAATTCGAACACGGCAACGGTGAAGTTCCAGCGATGATGTGAGCGGCCACGGATGACCCAGCGCGGCGTGAGCCCGCAACCAAAAAAAGGAACAGGTGGAAAAGGAGGCAACAGAGTAGTAATCAGAGGCGTCAAAAGACAACGTAAATTTACAAATCACCATTAATTATTAGAAGAGCCCGCACCACCGCCTGGGGGTGCACTGCACGGCAGAATCATTAATTGCGAATGGTGAGTTGCGAATGGCTAACGCGTAGTCACCTATAATCGCCGGCGGCTTTGGCTCCTTCAGGAGGGCAGCCGCTTCGCATTAGAGTTCTTTCTCAAACTGCTGCAACCGCGCGGCATACACTTGATATTCGGTAGCGTCTTCTTTGATTTGAAAATATTTGGCCAAATTCCAAAGGCATTGGGTCGCGTGTTCGTAGCTCTTGTTCGCTGCGAACTCGTCAAAGACTTGATTCAGCAGTTGCACACCTTGTTTTTCGCGACCCCGCATCAACAGTGCCAGTCCATAATCGGCATGTGCGCGTAGTCGTTCATCGGTCGGCCAACGATCGGAAGTTTTGATCGCGGCTTGTAACAAGTTCATTCCCTGGGCGATGCTTCCGTTCTGTAACTTCATCGTGGCCAAAATAGCTTTCGCCCGATCAGCGAGCAGGCCTTCGCTCGAACTGAGTCGTAGCAGAATTGCCGAAGCGGGACCGTGCTGACCGCCGGCGATCATTGCGACTGCCTGGTGCATCTGCAATTCGTTTTTCAATAACTGGCTTGTCGCGAGGGCCTCAGACTTCTTAAACGCCAGGATCGCGTTCTGCGACTCGCGCCTTGTCAGGCTTTGCACTCCAATAATGGCCCAAACAACGGCCTCGTCCTCGCCGGAATTCAACGAACTAAACGCAAGACCCTGTTTGGCAAGCGACATTTTCATCCGCTCGATTACCTTCACTGGCCATTTTTGCGACACGGGGCGCAGGAATGCTGCTTTTTTCCAGAACGCCGGATCATAAAGGGTGTTTTTATCCATCCACGAACTCTGCAAGTCGATGGCGAATTGCCAGCTTCGTTTCCATTCATCCAACTGTTTGTCGTGTCGTTGGGCTTCTCCCAATAACAGACCAATCTTGCTGGCAAAGAAAGGACTGACGTCGCGCACATGTGTCATCGCTGTTTCGAACCTCTCGATACTTCGCTGGTTGTCCTCAAGCATCATATAGGCGATGCCTTCCAGGCGATTGGCTTCCGCTTGAATCAACGGTGTGGTTCCATGAACCGTTGAAGTTGCAAGTCCAAGCTTTAATGCTTTTGAGGGTTGGTTATCACCCAACAGTCGCAAGAACTCAGCCCGTTTGACGGTGAGTTTCGAATCCTCGCTGGAGAGCGCTTCGATTAATCGCTGCCACGAGTCGCCGTTGTCAGCTTTCCATATTGCATCGTAAGACTGGGCAATGGCATTCAAGTGCGGCCAATCGATTCGTTCACCATCGGCATCAATCAGGATCTTCATCACGATATCAGGATAATGCCCAATCAAACTGTTCAGCGACTTTCGTTTTTCGTCGTCGAACAGATCGACTAGAATTGCTCCAAGCGCGTCTGGCGTGTACGCCAGGTTGTCGGTATCGCCAAGCAATAGGCCTCCGTCAAACCGAACCTGTTCTTGTGCCGACGTGCTGGATACGTTCTTCGTTGAACTGCTATTGGAACGATCTTCAGCAAAGTCGAGGATTTCGGATTTTTTATCGTTGTCTCCGTTGATCAGTGAGCAACCGCCGACAGTTGCCAAAGCGATCAGCGCGATCAGGCAAGGACGCCAACACTTTTTTTGCAGACAAAAGCTGACCCGATGGATTGCGCGCACCAGGCTTGACGGCCTGCTATGAGCTTTCGGATTGGATCGCGATTGTTTCAAGAGTTCTATCGACTTCGATGTTAGTAGGTTTTGGGAACCACATTGTGGAAACGAAATTTGTCATGAAGATTACAACAATCGAGTTCTGCCCGAATCACGTCGTCTGCACAAAAAGTGTCTACAGCACCATCGCCCTCAAGAATCTGCGGATGAACACTTAGCTGTTTTAAAAGATCCTGGCTCATTAAGGCCGATTCCGTTGGCGTGTTGAATACATATGGGCGAATCATCACGATCAGCTCACGTCGCGCACGTCCCGTGGCTTGGCGACGGAAGAAAAAGCCGAATACGGGCAACTTACCCACGACCGGAACCTGTTCACGATTGTCCGAAACCTCGTCTTCGATCAATCCACCCAAAGCAACGGCCAATCCGTCTTTGGCCACAACCGTTCCACTGACGGTACTACGATTTACTGTATCGACATCCTCGGGCGTGAAACCTCCTTGATCGTCCTGCACCAGAATTGAGCCACCGTTGGGGACGACGCGCGCGTTTTCCTGAACAACACGAAGGGTAACAGTTCGGTCCGCATTGATACTGGGTGTAATTAATAGCGATTGTCCGACATCGCGCAGCTCGGTAATAGGTGTCCCAGCGACAATAGTATTACCGCTGCCCCCACCGGGGATTACCTGAGCTGCTGTGAACCCTACTGTGAACGGGATTGTATCACCGATAAAAATGCGGCTGACTTCCTTGTTCGCCGTCAGCAGCAACGGAGTATTCAAAACCGTGACACGATTATCGTCCTCCAGCAATTGCATCCGAGCTCGAAACGTTTCGCTCACGTATTGGAAAGTCAAATCTCCCCGATTCAGGACAGAGCCTCCGGGAAGCATCGAAGCAAATCGTTGCGCTTGTCCGGTAAACAAATCAGAAGGAGGCGGTAAGATGTCGCCCGTCGTAAAGCTACCCGCAGTCGTTCCATCCGAAAACTGATAATCGAACGCGCTTCGGAATCTGTCGTCAAGCAGGACCGACATTACCTTGACTTCCAAGAGCACCAAAGGCGTTGGCACATCGAGGCTCTGAATCAAAGTTTCAATCTGCTTCATGGTTGCCTCATCACCAGTTCGCACCACGACCTGATTGTTGCGTCGCACGACGGTGACGTAGATCGTTGCCTGCCGTTCCTTCAATAATTTGGCAATCGGATCTTTACTGTTTTCGGGAACACCGTTTTGCTGTCCCGTTCGCTCGTCGAGAGCGTTAATCAATTCCTGAATCTGATCGGAAGAAAGGTCTGACAGGGGAGACATTTCGTCTTGCGCATTCACTTGATTCGCCAGATTGGCTTGATTGCCTGTAAATCCGCCAAGACCATTTAGTCGACTGAACTGGCGACCACCGTAGGCGTAGTCCCCGCGGTACGAGCCGAGCCCCAAACTACGGCTGTCGACGAGATCGAAGCGGTTTAAACGATAAACTAGATCGAGAATCGAGTCCTGGTCGCCAACACCAAAATTTAGTTTTACCCTTTCGCCAAAAAGATCGCTGATCGCCACGGCTGCATCAACCGGATTTGGATACAACAAGGTAAAAACGCGCGTGGTTTCATCGCGAAAACTGGCGAGATTTTCTTCGTACTCGTCGGTCGTATAAATTCGGATGATGCCAGATTTTTCATCAACTCGGTAATACAAATCGTGTGTCTTGGTGAGGTTTTCCAAAACGTCTAGCGCACGAACGTTATGCAGGAACAAATTAATCTTCATCTGGTTCGCTTGCGTCGAAGCCGCGATGTTCAACCCCGATTGTTCGGAAAAAAGTCGCATGGCTTCACCCAACTCTTGATCTCGAAAGTCCACCAGTTCCAACGTGATATTGGGAAGTTCAAACGCCGGAAATTGTGGCTGCAACAGCGGATCCCCGGGAGCGATCAAGGGCTCAATATTTGCAGGATCAATGATCGTAGTTGAATTGACGCCAAGGTCTTCCAGCTGGCGAATCGAGCCTCGATCGGTCAAAATCTCTGGCACTTCGAGCTGAAGCTGCTCGGGTGTTTCCACTTGTGACTGAGCCGGCGCATCATTCGCGAGTCCGCCAAGAAATGCGGAACAGCATGCTACGAATGCGACAAACACAAATGGTCTGGCACAAGTATCTCGCGACTTCCGTGTCATCTGATACCCGTCGCTACGAAACGGCTGCGCGACATGCACCGAGGGTAACAGTGCAAGCAGGCCTGATTCGCAACTTTGAAACTTGATTGGGGGCTAATCGTACAGGTAAACCGTACGTTCCAACTCAGGAAAATGCAGTTCAATCAATTCTTTAGAGATATTCTTGACCTGCATCAAGACCCAAATGCCCTCGGACACGGGTACCGACATCTCGGTATTGGCGCGGATGCGAAAATTGCGGTCTTTTGATTGCAGGATTGCCATGTTTCGACCACTACCAAGTATTTTCGATTTGATCTCGAAGGTCGGCATTTGCAATAACTGCTTGCGTAGTTTTGCTGTCTGTTCGGTCAAGTCGGCTGTCAATTTGGCAACCTGTTTCTTGATACCAGCTAGTTCTGCTTCCAGCTGTTTATTGGTTGCCGTTAGCGCCTTGTTCTGTTCGACATACGCATCGAGTTTTTCAACCTCTCGAATCTTGGACATCGTTTGTTTGATGACCTCCGACTCGGCGGTCGGATCCTGTTTTTCCTGAGCGTCGAGGCTAAGCGGCGCCATCGCGCTGATCAGGA
The DNA here is from genome assembly GCA_024638965.1 of Planctomycetaceae bacterium. Taxonomy (GTDB): domain Bacteria; phylum Planctomycetota; class Planctomycetia; order Pirellulales; family Pirellulaceae; genus Mariniblastus. Next base: position 5,684 of record JAHEJI010000026.1, on the reverse strand, counting down.
TCCCGATTGCCAGACCCAGTGCGCTCAGTTGATTTCTGGTGTTCATCGAAGAAACTTCCCGTTTAATTCTCTAAGCATTTTCAAAATCAGTATTCAGTTTCTGTCATTCTGAAGGAGCCTGCAATTGAAGAATCTCTCGTTGCTTCACCTCGTGCCTCGGTTCAGGATGACATAAGCGCAAATCAACGTTGAATTTGCACTAGCTGCCTGCGGCCAAGAGCGCGACAAAAAATGCGATATAAACGTAGCCGACAATGGCACCTACACCGATTGTCAAAGCCGGCGTCACAATCGCGTTCATACGTCGAATGGAGGCGCGAAATTGGTCTTCATGAAAGTCAGCAACTTCCTGCAAGACTCCTCTCAGATCTCCCGATTGTTGCCCAACAGCAACCATCTTTTTTAACATCGGCGAGAATCCGTGACTCGAATCTATGGCATCCGAAAAATTACCGCCTTGAATAATTCGATCGCGCGCGATGTTGACTGTTCGCGCGGTAAACCGATTGTACAACAGCTTTTCAACCGTTCCCAATCCGTCAATCAGCGTGATCCCACTTCCAAGCATGATGCTCAAACTACGAGCAAACGTAGAGGTTTCACAAAGACGAAACAGCCTGCCGATCAATGGAACCCGAAGCGCGTACCGGTCAACCCACAGCCGTCCTCCATTTGACCGGTAGGCGAGTAGCGAAAACACCGAGATCGCGCTGATGATGATAATAATAATGGCATACGAATCTCGTAGCCAAATCGAGGCATTGATTAGGTTCTGAGTCATCGCTGGCATGCTCTTGCCCAAGCTTTGAAGATAGACTTCCAGCCGCGGGATCAGGTAGACGACCATGTAGACGGTTACACCGATCGCGATCAAAATCACCATCAACGGGTAAATCAATGCCGACGTAATTTCTTGCACACCTTTACGGCGGCTACGCATGGTACGAACCGCACGTTCCATCACGGGTGGCAATTCCCCGGTTCGCTCTCCGACGTGGACCAGTTGCACGACAAACTCGGGAAAACACGGATGCTTTTTGATTGCCGCAGAAAAGCTTTCACCGGATTGGATGTCGTCCACAACCATTTTCCAAATATTGGCAAGAGACTTGCGGGATGATTGTTCAATCGTCATTTTTAACGCGGACAACAACGTCATTCCGCCGCGTAACATCATTGCCAATTGTTGCAAGCTTAACTCAACATCGATGGAGCGAGGTTTTAACCATTGGCCGATGTCAAATTGGAATCGGGTTGCAGAATCCTGCCGTACCGCATCGATTCCGAGCACAATCATACCTCGGCTTCGCAGTTGCGAAGCGGCAATCGAGCGCGACGAGGCCTGAACGGTTCCGATTCTGGAAACGCCCGCTGCATCTCGTGCTTTGTACGAAAACTCGATCATGAGATGAATTGTTTGCTTAAGTTCCTGTTTCTCAGTTCTGCGTTGGTTTGGGGTCAAAAAGTATTGATCTGTTTAACGACCAGCCGCAGGCGCCGGCTTGGCGCGCTTGAGCCGGCGCCTGCGGCTGGGCGTTAAACGACAAAACTGTTAATACGGGCTGATGACGGGTGTGACTTGTTCGACCGACGTTTGTCCATCGAACAGCTTTTGCAGCCCGTCATCGACCAGCATTCGACAATTGCGTTCTTTCAACAACTCTTCGATATGTGATTTTTCTGGTTGGCTGGCGACGATTTTGGCGATTTCGGCGTCAAAAGGAATGAACTCAAACAAGCCGATACGACCCATGAACCCGGTCCCTGCACAATATTTACAACCACCTGGCATGAAGACATCTAACCCGATGATGTTATCGCGATTGAAAGCCGTCGCTTGATCGGTCGTCATTTTCGTTGGAACTTTGCACTTTTGGCAGAGTCGCCTCACGAGCCGTTGAGCGGCAAACAGCCTCGCGACTGAGCCGATCAGAAATGGCTTGATGTTCATGTCGATCAAACGGGTAATTGCACCAATCGCGGAATTGGCGTGCAAAGTCGTGAAAACCAGATGCCCTGTCAGTGCCGCCCGGATTGCAGTTTGGGCGGTTTCTTCATCACGAATTTCGCCGATCATCAAAACGTCGGGATCGTGTCGGAGGACGCTTCTGAGCGCTTTATGAAAACTGACTTTGTCATTCGTATCTACTTCGACTTGCGATATCCCGTCAATGACGTATTCGACGGGATCCTCGATCGTCATGATGTTGAGTAATTTTCGATCAATCAGATTTCGAATCGCGGCATACAGGGTAGTGCTCTTGCCACAACCTGTCGGGCCAGTCATCAGAATCAGGCCATTGGGACGATCAATCCCGTGTTCGAAACTTCGCAAGTCACGAGACGACATTCCGAGTCTGCCGAGTGTCAAATCGTGCGTTTGTGTTGCCAACAAGCGAAGCGTCAACCGCTCACCATGCTTGGTCGGAATGGTGGCGGTGCGAATATCAATTTCGCTATTGTGATCGGAATTCAAGGTGAATCGACCGTCCTGAGGGGCGCGGCGTTCGGCGATGTCCATTCCCGACATGACCTTGAATCGTGAAACCAGTGCGTTGTGGACGGACAACGGAAGTTGGCGATAGTCGTCGAGCGTGCCATCAACTCGCAAACGGATGCGAACGGAGTTGGTTCCCGGTTCGATATGAATGTCGGTCGCCTGACGAATCAACGCGGCGTGGAAAATTTCGTCGCCGAGCGCGACGACGTTGTCGCCTTCCGGGTCGACTGGTTTGTTACCGGTAAACTGAATCCGAATCGGTTCGGCCTGGTTGCCACTCCAGCGGACCGTATCCTGAAAGATCCTTTGAATCATTCGAAACAGTGAATCGGGTTCAGCGGCAGCAACCGAGAGGGGTTCCGAGATATAACGTGCGACCGCCTGCAGGCTTTGATCATCGGTGGGATCTTTGCAAGCGACCAGGACTGAGCCGTTTTGCATTGTAAACGGCAAAACCTGTCGTCGAGTCGCCAGGTGGGCCGGAATCCGAAGTGCCCACCTTGGATCGACTTTAACCTGATCCATGTCGAGGGCTTCATCAATCGATAGTTGTTTGGTGCTCACCTGTTACGCCCGCCCCACACGCTTGAAAAATTCAGTCAGAATCGCGGAGTTTCGCGCGAGCGAACGCGCGGTTTTTTCTGAAATCAGACGAGATCGCCAGAGCTTGGCCAGGCTCGCATCCAGGGTCCACATGCCTTCGTCGCCGCTCGTTTCAATCATTGACCCGATTTGTTTTAGATTGGCCGTTGCGACTAAATTCGCAATCGCTGAATTCACATGCATGACCTCGCTGGCCAAGACTCGTTTAGGCGAATCATCATTCACATTCGGGTTGGTTATGGACGGTAGTAAATGCTGGACAATCACGGTTTTTAGTACGTTGGCGACCATCCGCTGCCCCAATTCTTGTTCGTCGGAACTATACGAACCAACAATTCGTTCGATCACGGATTTGCAATCGCCCGCGTGAACCGAACCAAACACGAGATGTCCCGTCATCCCCGCTTGTACCGCAATCTCAATGGTCGCCGAATCCCGCAACTCGCCGACGAGTATCACGTCTGGGTCTTGCCGTAAGGCGTCTTTCAGAGCGGTTTCAAAGGACTCGACATCGCGCCCAACCTGTCGCTGGCTGACCAGCGAATTTTTGGATTTGTGGAGATATTCGACAGGATCCTCAATCGTAATGATGTGGCAGGAGCGATCGGTATTAATTCGATGAATGAAAGACGCAAGGGTCGTACTCTTACCTGATCCGGTTGGTCCGGCAACCAAAACCAAACCATCCTTTCGATTACAGATGTCATATAGCCGGTTGCTGAGGCCAAGTTCGTTTAAGGAGGGGATTACGTTTTCCAGCCGCCGAAATGAGAAGCAAGTTTCGCCGCCGCGCAGAAACGCGTTGAAACGAAATCGGAATTCTCCATTGAGCGTCATGGCGCCGTCAAAAGAGCCGTGTTGCTGAAGCTGCTCGAATGACTTGGAATCAAGCAAGGACTTCGCGAATTCGATGGTTTGTGCAGCCGTAATTAAAGCCTGCGTTTCGGTAGACGGTAAGTTGCCGCGGACCAGTTCACCTTGAATTCGAAAGTAAATTTGCTCACCAGGGGCAATGTGAACGTCGGAAGCGTTTAATTCAATGGCGTGCTCCAGGATCCTGGCCAGGAAATCGTCGATGATCGGTTCACTGTTCATAGGTCGGCTCAAATGGCAAATACGATTGTCCAAGTCTTTGCAGAGTCGTCTTCTGACTCGCTTTTCATCGTGATGGCAACGGGAATAAATGCTTTTTCCAGTCCATCGACCGCTTCGAGAAAATCGGCAACTCCGAAGTAGGCTCCTTTGACTTTAACGTTCCAATACTCGACGGGGTTTTGCGGGAATTGTCTGTTCATCATTTTGAACAGTTCCTGCTGATACCTAGAAACGGCCAAACCTTCATCTTTGCCTTGCGAAACGATTGAGAGATTATTGTCGCGCATAAATTCAGTAATCGTTTCAAGTGTTTCCAGTCGCGAGTGTCGGTTACGCCAACTCTGACTCAGCTGACGAATCTGTTGTTTCGACGTTTGTGTGCGTTTTCGAAGCCGGACCAAGGCCGCTTTTTCGTTATTCAAAGACTCCAATGATTTTTGTGCGACCTGATTGGAAACGGCCGCCGCTTTCTGACGCGCATATTCCGCCTCGATATCAACGTTCTCTTGTTGCAGCGGGAGGGCAAACAAAAGGGAATAAAGTGCCAAAATGATTGCGGTTGGAAAAAGCATCAGCAAAAACCATTCGCGTTTCGAATTCTGTTGTGTGTCTTGATTCATCTCAGAATTCCTGTTTTCCACTTTGTGAAGCCTGGGCCGTGCGCCGCGGTTTCGGCGGAGTTTCAAACGGACCTGTATCGGTTAGCAAAATTTCGAAGTCCCAGGGTCCACCGCTCGTCATCTTCTCTTGACCGGTTTGCGTGGCCGGATCGACCACCCAACCCATGAATACGGCTTCCTCCCTGAGTTGCAAGGCCAAGGCTTGTGCGGACTCCGGGTTGAGCGAAACTCCAGTTACGATTACGCCATCATCGGATCCACCCAGCTGTGTGACGACAAGTTGCGGGGTGCGAAGATTCGCCAAAAGGCTGAACATTTTCTTGAACCGGTCTTTCTGGTGTTCGAGAAAAAATTGAATTCGTTTTACGTCATCAACAAGGGCCGCATCCTCTTTTTCAACTTCGGAACGTTTTTGAAGAACGTTAAACAATTGCGAATCGTATTTCTTTTTATCGGCCGCCGGTTGTTTCATTAACGAAATCTGTTGCCGCAAGTGTTCATTACATTGCCTGACATAAGTGGAATGCCAAACACAAAATGAAAGGGCGACCAGGGCCAGCGCACCGGAAACAAGATGCCGAGTTGACGTAGTCGCTCGGCGCTTGCAGACGCGAATCTGTGGAAAGGAAACTTGACCGTCAGCACGGATGGATCTCGCGACGTTGCCGAGCCAGTTTTCGAACTGGGTCGAATCCGACAAGTTGTAGTTCTCGGGGCGTCCGGCAATCTTAAGTGAAGTGGATTCTGGCCCAACGAGAATCAACGGCACACCTTCGAAATCGTTCGCTGAATCTGCCGATCGATAGGCCTCGAGAAAAGAAATGATCGGTTTAATTTGCCGCAGACCGTTCTTGGGATCGACAAAT
>JAHEJI010000025.1 GCA_024638965.1 Planctomycetaceae bacterium | reverse complement strand
TGGCATCCACCAACTACGAGCATTTGGGCATCTACCAGCAGTTTGCTCGTGCTGCGGGTTCAGAACGCACCGTGGACGGCTATCTCAAGGCTGTTGCCGCCATTGTTTCGGAACATTCCGACAACCTCGCGCTTTGGACTTCGAAAAGCGATGAAGACGGAAACTATTCGCAGATACACGCAATTTCCGACGACAACGCCAATGCCGTCTGGCCACTGGTGGAAAACGAATGCCGAAAACTCATCAAACACGCGACGACGACTAACGCCGTCTGTAGCAGTTCAGTCGAAAAATTCCCGCAATACCAGATTATTGTTGCTCCAATCATCATCGACAACAATGCGGAATACGTCGTCGCTGCCTGTTTTTCGGTTAAGAAACAAACGTTAGTGCGTCAGCAATGGCTGATGGGAATGGTCGGCCAGTCGTTCACAAACTGGTTTCAGCAAAGACAGCTGGAACAGGCAGACACCAAAACTCGCAGTCTCAATGATGCCTTGTCGCTCGTCCAAAGTCTTGACCAGACGACAGACGTTCGTCAGGCGTCAATGGCAATCGTCAACCATCTCCGTCGGCTCTGCTCATCCGAACAAGTTGCAATTTGCTTCTGCCTGAACGGAGCACAAGGCGAGCTAACGGCCATCTCTGACGTCGAGCGAATTGAAGTTGAAGCCGAATCAAACAAGCTGATCAAACACGCCTGCAACCAGGCCATCGTCGAAAACAAAATGCTCGTTTACCCAAACACGGATGGCGAGCCCGAAGCACCGTTATTGCCCCTGGAACATTATTGTAAGGCCAATCGCTTACCAGGCTGTATCAACATTCCGTTGACTAACGAAGATGGAAAAATACTTGGCGCGATCCTGGTCGCCATTTCGGAACAGCGAATCAACCAACCGGGATTCCCCGAATATCTTGCGCGAATGGCAAAAATGATTACGGGGCATTTAGAAATCGTTTTGCGCGCCAATCGAAGCATTTATGATCTCGCAAAATCACAACTTCAAAAACTAAAACAAGCATCGTGGACGAAGCCCGCCTTGATCGCCATGGGTCTGCTATTCATTACCCTTTGTATTCCGTGGCCGTATCGTGTCGCCTGCGATTGCGAAGTCCAACCTGTGATGCGACGTTTCATCGCAGCGCCCTACGCAGGTATCCTCGAAAAAACCCTCGTCGAACATGGTGATGTCGTAACACGAGGTCAGGTCCTTGCAATCATGGATGGTCGGCAAGTCCGAATCGAACTCGCCGGCTTAAAGGCCGAATATGAAGGTGCAAAGAAACGCTGCGATTCTGCCCTGGCCAAATCCGACTATGCGACTTCGCAGATTGCGCGCAGCGAAATGAATCGACTGCAATCAAAAATTGATCTGCTCGAACAACAGGTCGTTAACCTGGAAATCCGTAGCCCGATTGATGGAATAATCGTTAGTGGTGACCTCGAAAAGGTCGAAGGTGCCCCCCTTGAATTGGGGCAGACGCTCTTTGAAGTTGGACCACTAGATCAAATGCTGGCGGAAGTCGCGATCCCTGAGTCCGAAATTCCGCATGTGGCAGCAGGTATGAACGTGGCAATAAAACTCAACGCGTTTCCATTCAAAAGTTGGCACGGTGAAATCCAAAATATTCATCCACGAACCGAAATCGTTAACGATGAAAGTGTGTTTGTAGCACAAGTGGAACTAAGTAACGACGAACTTTTGTTGCGTCCGGGTCTCAAAGGTTCTGCTAAAGTACGTTCCAGCGCTCATCCAATTGGGTGGAACCTGTTTCACCAAGCTTGGGAATCGGTCCGTTACTGGATGATTTGGTAAGGCGATGTCCAACGAAATTCCTCCGCAAAACCCAACCGACGACGCAATGCCAGTCCCGCAAGATCCTGGTGTTCAATGGCTTAACACACATCTGAGTCTTCGCCCGGAGTTGCGATTTGACGTCAGAAACCAGTCCGGCGAAACATTTGTGATCATCGAAGATCCAGTTCGCAGCAAATTTTTCCAGGTTGGACAAGACGAATATCGTTTCATTGCTTCCCTCAACGGCAAATCCACCATCGCTGAAGTCGTCGAAAATCTTGGCAAGAGTCATCCAGGTTTGATCGACGACGAAAAAGCAAAGGCAATTTGTCAATGGTTGGTCACGTCCAATCTTGTGATTGGCCAGGAGATGGACAACCTCAAACGACTGAACTTGCAAGCACAAGCGATTTCGAACCAACAATTGCTGGGATTGCTCAATCCAATCTGTTTTAAATTGCGTTTGTTCAATCCGAACAGAGCACTGCAAGCGATTCAACCGTACACTCAGTGGTTGTTCCACAAGTCCTCATTTGTCATTTGGGCGATCACGGCGCTGATTGCACTGAAGATCATCTATACCAAGTGGGATGCCATTGGTGACGCCTCGGTTGGAGTTCTGGCCGGCGGAAGATGGATTTGGCTGCTAATCGTTTGGACTGTCTTAAAGCTCATTCACGAAGCAGCCCATGGTATCGCTTGTCGCAAATACGGTGGTGAAGTTCCCGATGCAGGTGTTTTGATCCTGTTGTTCACGCCAATGGCGTTCGTTAATGTAACCTCGTCATGGAGGTTTCCAAATCGGTGGCAAAGGATATTTGTCGCAGCGGCCGGAATGTATGTCGAATTGTTTCTTTCGTTTGTGGCGATTATCGTATGGGCCAACATCAACCCGGGTGTCGTTGCTGACGTTTGCTTCAACATCTTTATAACGGCAAGCGTATCGACGATCTTGTTCAACGCAAATCCGTTAATGCGATTTGATGGATACTATATCTTATCCGATGTTCTAAAAGTTCCCAATCTGTATCCGAAGGGAACCAAGTGGTTTGGTGATCTTCTCAAGACCACTGTTTTCGGAACATTGCCGACTCCAAATATTTGCCATTCCAAAGAAAAACTTCGAGTGGCTGTCTATGGAACCATGGCGTTCTTTTGGAAAATTTTAATCAGCTTAAGTTTGATCATCGGTTCCAGTGTGATCTTCCACGGCGCAGGAATCATCTTGGCCCTGGTGGGTGTTGGGCTCTGGTTCGGCCTGCCAATTTTCAAACAACTTAACAGCATTTTTGGTCCCAAAGCGACGCAGCAACCGAATTACAAAAGAATGTGCATTAGTGGACTGGTTATTGTTTTGATGTCGCTCAGTCTTTTTACGGTCCTGCGAGGCCCGGCAGCGAAATCTGCACCGGCGATCGTCCAATTTAAAGATGAGTTACCGCTTCGCGCCCTTGCGGACGGATTTGTCAAAGAGATATTGATTCGCGACGGCCAAAGCGTTGCTCAAGGTGACATTCTGATCAAACTTGAGAATCCTGAGTTGGAATCGGAACGGTTGGAATTGCAACTTCAGGCGGAAGAAGCCGCCATTCAAACGCGGATCTATCAAAAGACCGACGAAACCGCGTTGGCACAGGCTGAGCAGAAAAAACGTGAAGGTCTGCTGCTACAACTGGCAGAAAAAGAAGGACAAGTCCAAGGCCTGGTAATCGAGGCGCCTTTTGACGGGTTTGTATTTCAACGTAATCTGCACAACCAGATCGGCGACTTTGTTCATCGGGGTGATCAAATCCTGAATATCGCACAGCGTCAAACAAAGGAAATCGTCGTATCGATTGATCAAGCTGATCTGGAATCCATCAAAGGCAACGAAGGCGAGCTGCTGCGGGTCGCGTTTCCCGGGACCAAGGTATTTCAATCGGAACTGGTTCGAATCAACCCTCGGGCAAATGAAAAGCCGACGCATCCAACGCTCTGTGCGCATGCGGGTGGTCCCTTGCCTGTTCGCCAAGCCAGCGATCCCAGTCAACAGACCAGCGAAGCAGTCGAACTACTTTCGCCTCGATTCACCGCGAATTTGGCGGTTTCGACGGAGCTTGCCAATCAGCTTCAATCGGGACAGAGGGGGCGGGCGTTTTTCTCAACGCACCGACAATCGCTCGGCAGCTACCTCTATCTTGCAGTCGCCGATTGGTTCAAAAACAAACTCGAACAAGCCACACTTACCGCGGCCTTTTGATTGTTTGTTTGCCATTTCAGTATTGCTCGCCGATACTTGAGTTGAACATCCCGTTTTGAATCCTGGTGGAACAATCAAGGGAACAGAACGATGAGCATTTAAGGGATAACTCCAGAGTACGGAGCAAAAACAATTCTCCGTTTCAGAATCTCTCTCACAGCGGCCTAGAATCAGATGATTGACTGATTTAGCATGAGTTCATACGGATTGAACCAGCATCTTAAATTGTCTGTATCCAGGGTGACAAATTGCCGGAATTTCTGGAGCTATTTTGAAGATATCTTTCGAGTTTGTCGTTTCGTTTGCAGTTTTCTTCTGGTTGGGCTTCTGTACCGGTTGGTGCCAGGAGGACGACACTCGCTGGTGGCGCGGCAACCTGCATACTCATTCGCTGTGGAGCGATGGAAACGACTTTCCGGAAATGATCGCCAAGTGGTATCTCGACCACGGCTATCATTTTCTTGCGCTGACGGATCACAACGTCTTGAGTCAAGGACAACGTTGGATGGATCTATCCACAATCGAAGAGCGCGGCGGTGGCGTTGCGATGGAAAAATACCGCTCGGCATTTGGGCAAAATTGGGTTGAGACGCGCGAGAAGCCGAATTCGGTAAAAGGTGAAAGACAGGTACGATTGAAGCCGCTTAATGAATTTCGAGAAAAACTCGAAGCTCCAGGCAAGTTCTTGCTGATCGAAGGCGAAGAGATAAGCGACCGCTCTCAAGAGGTTCCGGTTCACTTGAACGCGACCAATTTGAGCGCGATGATTTCACCAATGGGTGCCGCAACCGTTCCAGAAGCGATCAACAACAATCTCCGGGCCGCCGAGGAACAAGCGAGGCAAAATGGCGAACCGATCCTGGTCCACCTGAATCATCCGAATTTTGGATGGGCAGTTACTGCCGAGGAATTGGCAGGAGTTACCAATGAACGCTTCTTCGAGGTGTATAACGGTCACCCCAGCGTAAATCATCTTGGCGACGAGACTCGGCCCGGCGTAGAAAAAATGTGGGACATCGTCAACACAATACGCCTTGATCAGTTCAAAGCCAAACCAATGTTTGGCTTGGCAACCGACGATAGTCACAACTATCACGGTCGTCCCGGAAGCCACACAGGTCGCGGGTGGGTGATGGTTCGGACAGAAAAACTCGATCCGCGGTCGCTCATTGAAGCGATGAATCAGGGTGATTTTTACAGTTCGAGCGGTATCGAACTTCAATCGATCCACTTCGACCAGCAGCGAAATACGTTGTCGTTAAAAATCAAATCTCAAGCAGGAGCGACATATTCGACACAGTTTATTGGCACGAAGTCGAATTATGCCAGACGATCAGTCGTGCAACTTGATTCCAAGAGCAACCCGATTCGCGCAACTCGTGTCTATTCAAAAGACGTTGGCGCGGTCCTGGCGACCTCAACGTCGCTTGAACCGAGCTATCAGCTTATCGGAGATGAACTTTTTGTCCGAGCGGTCGTGACGTCCAGTCGTGATCACGCAGACCCCTCGTTTCCAGGCCAAAAGGAACAGGCCTGGTCACAACCCTTTGGATGGAAAACCATCGTTCGATAGCAATTTGTGTCGCGGGATTTGATTGAAGGGCGTCGCTGAGGGATATTACAGTAAGCTTCGCCGGCAAACCGTAGCGATTATTGAGGACGGGCTCCTGACAAAGTCTGCGAGTTGTGGCGATTCAGGGAACTCCCAAAACTGGCCCAATGCGTTTTGAACCATTGCGAACACCTGTTCCACGGATGTGAGCAGCTTAGTTACCCGGGCTCGCAAAAATGCTTTGACTCTTAAAATTCGTCGCATTATCACCTTCTTACATCACATTTGCCGCTCAACATCAACTACAGCGGCGTAATCTCGACCATTAATCCGATTCGCTTTGCGTCTGATAAGCCAGCACGTATACTGCCGGGAAATTGTTGTGGGAATTCTCCTCCTGCGGTGATCCCGCAATCAGCAAATGATCCCTTATTCCTTCCTATCTTTCGCTCAAAGTTCGATGGAACGAACTCACCTTTCTCGAAAGGCTTTCTAAATGAACATTCGTCAGCGTGTCGCATCTTTACGATCCAGGCAAAACAAACTGGGTCATTATTTCGATTATCAAACTCTTGAGCCACGACAGTTATTAGCCGGTTTAGTGAATTCAAGTCTAGCAACCGGGATTGGGGGACCGACAAGTCTTTACTTCGAGTTGAATGAACCAGCTCCTGTGGAACAACGAATGGAGATCTTGCGATCGCATCTCCGGTTGGATCATAACGAACAACTGCGCTTGATTGATCTTGATCGTGACGACCTTGGTTTCGCTCATTTAAAGTATCAGCAGTTTCATAACGGAATTCCGGTTGAAGGTGGGGTTTACAAAGCCCATGTCTTTGGCGGCCAATTGGTTGGATTGAGTGGCGATTACAAATACGTGGGCGATATTTCGACACAAGCCGAACTCACCGAATCGGAGGCCCTTACCGTGGCACTCGATTATGTGGGTGCAGAAATTTATGCCTGGGAATCTTCAGCTTCGTCAGGGACTGGGAATTTTATTTCGCCTGGAGATCCTCACGGCCATATTGAAGATCTCGAAATTCCTACTGGGCAGCCTGTGATTCTGAAAAACGCGGAGGGAGAAAACCGTCTAACCTACAAGTTTGACATTTATGCAGTCCAACCACTTTCGCGTGGGTACGTGTTTGTTGACGCGATCAATGGCGATATCGTCCAGGTTTACGATCAGATCAATGAATTTGACGTGCCGGCGTCAGGAACCAGTCTCTATAACGGAACCGTTGAGTTTACCGCCGATGATACAGGTGCCCTGTATCGCTTGAGGCAGGCTGCCCAGGGCATTCAGACTTTCACGATGAATGGATTCACTAACTACGGTGCTGCAACGGACATCACAAGCATCTCGAATACATTTACGGCGTCCTCCGTGCATACAGGCGTTCAGGCTCACTGGGGAGCCGAACAAACGATGTTTTACTATGCGCAGATGTTCGGTCGAGACAGTTTTGACGATAGTGGTGGGCTACTCCAGGTTTTCACCTCGTACGGTAATGGTCTGAACACGGCGTTCTGGGATGGCAGTGTACTAACGTTCGGTGATGGCGATGGATTTAACCTGACTCCGCTGGTTTCACTTGACGTAGTTGGACATGAATTTTCGCATGCTGTTAACGACTATTCAGCGAATCTGGTCTACTTCATCGAATCAGGCGCGTTGGACGAATCGTTTTCGGACATATTTGGTGAAGCAGTTGAACATTTTGCAACCGGCAGCAACGACTGGTTGGTTGGCGAAGAAATTGTCATTGGAAGCGGCGCGGCACTTCGCAGCTTGTCAGATCCGAAATCCCTGGGAGATCCGGATACTTATTTTGGCGAGAATTGGTATACCGGAGGCGATGACTTCGGCGGAGTTCACACGAATTCCGGCGTCCAAAATCATTGGTTTTATTTGCTGTCCGAGGGCGGATTCGGGACCAACGATGGAAACGTAAGTTATGACATTGAGGGAATTGGAATTCAGAACGCCGCGGCGATCGCTTACAGGAATTTGACGGTTTATCTGACTCCCGATTCCCAATACGTTGATGCGCGAGTCGGTGCGATTCAGTCCGCCATTGATTTATTTGGAGTTAACTCCCCTGAACGCATCTCCACAGAGGCAGCTTGGGATGCGGTTGGCGTCTACGATCCAAACGTTGAGCTTTTGCCGATTGCGGCCGATGTCGGAACCTCGGGTTCAATGATTTACAGCGTCCAAAAAAGCGATTCTTTTGACTTGGGATTCACCGACACATACATCGTGCCACTTGATGACGCTCAAAACCTCACAGCCGCCGTTGTGGGAGAGGGATCCCTCATTCCGCGGATTCAGATTTACGATCCCGCGGGAGCCCCGGTGGGAGCCACAACTGGTACAGGAAATCTTGCGGCCCTCCAATCCGTTCCGGTCGTCAAGGGTGGCTTTTATTTCGTCGTCATAGACGGTGCCAACAATACGTATGGTGAATACTCTCTGGAGATTCTTCTCAACGCCGATGCTGAACTGGAGTTTCATGGTGGCGCAGATAATGGAGATATGAATTCTGCCCAATCCCTGGAGACGTCATCGTTGGGTTACTATACGCCGTCTCAGTCCGCGTTTGTTGATCGTCTGGCCGTCGTGGGATCTTTGGCGGGCGAACCACCAACTGGAACAGCGGTCTTTTCGGACAGCTTCGAAGCAGGAACTCTCGGCACTGGATGGACGACTTCATCAACTGGGAACGGTCGCATCAGACTGACCACCCTTCATGGTGCGGCAGACGGCAGCTACGCCCTCGTCATGGATACGACTTCCGGTTATGCACTCAATGAAGCAATATTGGCTTTTGATCTTAGCACCATTGCTAATCCACAGCTTAAGGTTTCGAATGCCGAATGGGGTGACGAAACGCATCCGCTTCCGGCAAGTTTCTCGGGTAGTTTCAATGGAGACGGAATCGCGATCAGTGATGATGGTATAAACTGGTACACCATTCTGACAAACATGAGCTCAAATCCCGGCGAATGGGTTGATGTCAGCATTGATTTGGTCGACGCGGCCGCGATGGCGGGAATTGCGCTTGACCAAAATTTTCGAGTGAAGTTTCAACAATACGATAACTTTTCATTGCCCGATGACGGACGAGCATTCGACGCAATTGAAATCGTCGATACAGAGCCGGCGGCCGATTGGTACACGTTCGATGTCGCCAATGGACAATACGCGACGGCTTTCGTGACAAGTGTTGCGGGTAGCAGCAGCGTTCAACTTGATATTTTCAACGAGATTGGTGCTTTGATTTACTCAGGAACAAGCACCGCTGAGCTCGATTCCGTCGTTGACCCGTTGGTGGGCAGTGGCGAAACTTACTTCGCGCGCGTGACCGGTGATGCGAACTACAACCTGATCGTTACACGAGGCGCGGGGTTTAACCTCGAGCCTAACGATCTGACGCCTCAAAATATCACGAATGTTGATGCCGTATTTGGAAGCGTCATTTCTCTGGGAATCGTTGGTGCCGAACCTGATGATGCCCCATTCGAGACCAACCTGGACCGATGGTTCTATGGCGTAACACTCTCGAACAATATCACCGGTGGCAGTGTTTATTCGTTCGATGCAACTGGTTTTGGAGCCCCAACGGGCAACGCAGTTTTTGCACGCGACCCGGTTGCAATGGGATTTTTCTGGCGATTGGGTGCCGATGAACTTAGGGCCGATTTCGATATCCTGCAACAAACTGTTTCAATCGATGTCGGTGCTGATGGACCGGGTGGTGATTTGGCTTGGATGCGTGCTTTCAACGAACTTGGAATATTAATCGGGGAAGTCCACAGTGACTTAGTCCCGCAAGGCGGAAGAGGAACCATGACGATTTCTCGACCGACGGCTGACATTGCCTACATTGTTGCTGCAGGCGAGGATGGCCACGTAGCTCCACTGGACAATCTCGTTTTTGATGTCAACCTGTTTGACGAGGATCTATATTCACTTGATGTTTCGGCGGGTGACGAGTTGACTCTCACAGCCTCGATTCCTGGGGCGGGCCCGAATTTGTTCCAGAATCGCCTTTTCGATACCAACGGAAGTCATTTGTTTATTGAGTTGATCGATCCTTCTGGCAATTCTGTGGCTGTAGATAACTGGACTATTCAACATACCGCAGGAGTTTCAGGAACCTACATTGTCAAAGTTTTTGCCGATGAATCAGCCGGCGAATACATCTTGTTCAAAGAGGTCGTGGTAACCGGCATCGAGGAACCATCAGGAATTGACTTTGGAACGGACACTTCGCCTGTCTACCTGGATTACGCGGGGGTGAGTGATAATCCCTATGATTCAGACGTCGGTTACGGCTGGTTGAGTACTAGTGGCTTGATTCCAATTGACGGCATTAACGGTGACGACCTGACTCGTGACTCCGTTAGTCTGCGAAACGGCACGTTTGCGATCGACGTTGACGATGGCATGTACGACGTCGACGTAGTTCTGGGTATCGCGACGAAAACGGACCGTGGTTCCCAATCCGGTGGAATTGGAGACGCACCGACTGTTCGAATTACGGTTGAAAATCAAATAGATACGTTCACGCCTCTGGCAGGATCCAATGTCGTGCGATCATTCGTAGCGAACGTGACGGATGGACAGTTGACGTTCGAATTCGACGGACTAACGGGATTGAACAATCGGATCAACATTTCCGGAATTACCTTGAACCAAATTCAGGGACTCAGCGGGAAGTCAAATGACTCGGGTCACAGCAACCTTCGGATTAACCCGAGCTTGGCGACGCTTCGAGTGTCTGACGCAGACCCGAGTGGAAGAAATGAGCAGAAAACTTCGATCCTGCAACAACGTCCAGTTATCGACGCCCCACCCGTGGCGATTGGTTTGAGTGGAAGCGTCGAACTCAAAGATCGTGTGCGTCAACAAGCGCAAGAATTCTGGTCTAAGTTGGCTCAAGATGAATTGAAAGAACTGGCTGACTTTACGATATTGGCGGAAATCAGCGAAGAATTACTTTCGAAAATATAGATTTCCAAAACGTGGTGGATTCCCTTCCACTCTGCCAGTTTTGGTTCTGGCAGAGTTTTTTTGTGGTTTTGGTGAATCACCACTCGGTTTTAAGGTGAAAATCAATCCATGGCTCAACTGGGCTACATCCTCCTCAGTAAGCCGGTTTCAAAAACGGTCGACTTCAACGCAATAAGCGATAGCTCTTTGTCTTTGACGACCTAATGGTACTACTTATACTATTTGAACCGATATTGGGGGCACTATTTGGTGATCCCGCCCCAACTGTCGCCGCAATTGATATGAAATAAGAACAAAGGCAGACCAATGAATTCTCGATCGAATCGGCGTCGCACGCTTCAAACAAGGTCACTCGTTCAACAAGAGTTGTTTGCGTACGAAAAACTTGAACCTCGCAAAATGCTTGCCGGCGATCTCGCGTCGACGGTAGCGATTGCGTCGTCGGGTCCATCAAGTCTGGTTTACACGCTGGAGAATCCAGTTCCTGTTCAACAGCGAATGGACTTGTTGCGTGACCACCTCGGTCTGGGCGCCAACGAGCAACTCAAGCAAATCGATATCAACCGAGATGCCTACGGTTTTGCCCACGTCAAGTATCAACAATACTTTAACGGATACGAAGTACTGGGCGGGATTTATTCGGCTCATGTGAAAGATCGGCAAATCGTTTCGCTTAGCGGCGACTACAAGAACGTCGTCAGCCTCGACAGCACAGCCGTGATATCTGAGTCCATGGCGATTCAAAATGCCCTCGATCACGTGAACGCTTCGTCTTACATCTGGGATGATCCGGACTTTTTGGGACTCAGCGATGTTCACGATCACGGGCAGTTTAATGATCTCACCGGCATGCCGGAAGGAGAACTTGTCGTTCTTCAATCCGGACTGGGCGAATATGAGTTAACTTACAAGTTCGATGTCTTCGCGATCGAACCATTTTCTCGAACCGATATTTTTGTGGATGCGAGTTCTGGTGAAATTGTTGCAAGTCACGATCAGATTCACGCAATGGACGTCCCGGCATCGGGAATCAGTCTCTACAACGACGAGGTTGAATTCACGGCATTCGAAGCCGGTAATGAGTTTATACTTCTTAACAATGACCCCGGAGTTTTTACGCTTGACCTGAACGGTAGCACCGATATCGGTGACGGCGTCCCATTCTCTAGCCCCACACCCCAGTTTGATGACCCCGAAGTTAGAACCGGCGTGCAGGCACATTGGGGTGCCGAACAGACTCACAAGTTGTTAGAAGAAACGTACAGTTACGATTCATATGACGGTGATGGCTCAGTGATGCTCTCGTACACTAGTTACGGAAACAACGTTTTCAACGCGTTCTGGATGGGTACATATGCGGTATTTGGAGATGGCGACGGGGTCGAAAACGGCCCCCTGGTTTCACTCGACATTGTTGGGCACGAGTTCTTTCACGGTGTCACTCAATATTCTTCAGGATTGATTTACGCCGACGAATCTGGAGCTCTTAACGAATCATTTTCGGACATCTTTGGCAAGGTTGTCGAAAATTTCGCGACCGGTACCAACAACTGGAGAATTGGACACGATATTGGGCTTTTTAACAGCGGCGCGATTCGCAACATGGAAGATCCAAACGAATTCGAGGATCCAGACACTTACATGGGTGACTTCTGGGACCCGGGTGGTGCCGTTCACACAAATTCGGGAGTGCAAAATAAGTGGTTCCAGCTCATGACCGATGGCGGTACGGGCACTAATGACAACGGCGATGATTATGATGTCGTTGGGATTGGCATCGATGACGCAGGTGCAATTGCATTTCGTAATCTGACCGTCTACCTGACACCGGATTCGGAATACGTTGACGCGCGTCTTGGTGCACTCCAAGCCGCCACCGATCTCTTTGGTCGTAGATCTCAACAATATATGACCACCGCGGCCGCCTGGGATGCCGTCGGCGTTTATGATCCGAGATTCTTTGTGGATCTGCCAGACTTTACCGCAGTTAAATCTGATGGTTCTTTGATCTATCAAACTCAAGTTTCGGGCGTTATCGAAGACGAAAGCCATTTCTTTTCGATTGAAATGGACGGAAGTCAATCGTTGGCGTTGAGAGTACAATCGGACTTCAATTTGAACCCTCTAGTAAGGCTGCTCGACTCAAATGGGAGTGAATTGCTCAATATGAACGCGGGAGTTGGTTCGGTGCTGGAACAAGGATTGCAGGTTCCTTCCGCAGGAACATATGAACTGGAGATTGGTGGCGAGGACACGATGGGTGAATATATACTTGACCTCTGGCTGAACACCAACCTGGAATTGGAAGGCTTGGTGCCAGACAGTTTTAATGGCACCATTCAATCGGCCCAAAATATTGAGTCGTCATCGACTCCGTTTAGCGAATTCACCGACCGGCTCGGCGTGATCGGTTCGGTTGCTGGCCCGGAAGATACAACACCAGTCGTGTCGGAGGGGTTTGAAACAGGTACGTTTGATGAAGCTTGGACCATTTCTTCATCGGACCCAAATGGCCGAATTCAACTGACGGACAAATGGGGAACCGCCGACGGCTCGTTTGCCATGATCATGGATCAGACGTTGGAAGGCAATTACAATCTTAACGAGGCAATTTGGACCGTCGACGTCGCGAATCTAGTTGATCCGTCACTCAGTTTCTTCCACGCTGATTTTAATGACGAACCCGATCCGCTCCCGGCAATGTTCTCGGGTAGTTTCGATGGCGACGGAGTTTCTATCAGTGAAGATGGCCAGACTTGGTACACCATTCTCACCGATACAGACTACCCTGTTGGCACCTGGTTTAACGAGACATTTTTGTTGACTGATCTGGCTGCCGAAACCGGGTTGGCCTTGGATGGTGTAATTCAAGTCAAATTCCAACAGTACGACGACTTTTCTGTTGATACCGATGGCCGAGGTTACGATCAAATCTCAATTCGAATCCCTGACTCCGGAGCAGATTGGTATTCTTTCCAGGTTGCCGACCAAACATTTGCTACCGTCGCAGCAACGGCGTTAAATGTCGGCACAATCCGTGTCGACGTGTTTGACGCGGCTGGCAACCCAATTATGAACGGCACTGACGGTACGAACGTTTCCAGCTATGCGAATCAATTTGTCGGAACGGGTGATGTCGTCTACGCACGAGTAATGGGGGTTACCGAATACAGCCTCGTAGTAACCCGCAACGCCGATTTTGATCTCGGACCATTCGGTACGCGGGCGCAGGATATATCGAATGTCGCGGGTGTTCTCGGTCACGTTTCCAGTTTGGATACGTTAATCGCGGAACCAGACGAGGCTCAGCTTGGAGAGATTCTAAACGACTTCTATCCGGGCGTAACGCTTTCGAACGATGTCACCGGTGGAGACGTTTTTGCCGCCGACGGCTCAAGTTTCGGTGCTCCGACTGGAACAATGGTTTTTTCCTCGTCAGCGATCACGGCCAGCGGATGGCGTGACGGGGTTAACGTCCTGCGCGCCGACTTTGAAGACCTGCAGACATTTGTTTCCATCGATGTCGGTGCGGACGACACGACCGACACCGGATACTTGCGTGCTTACGCGGCTGACGGCACATTTCTGGAAGAAGTTGTGAGTTCAGCATTGGCGGAAGGCGAATCAGAAACGCTGACGATTATGCGTCCGATTGCCGAAATTGCTTACATTCTGGCGGCGGGAGTTGGTGGCGACATCACCCCGTTTGACAACCTTGTCTTCCAATTAAGCCGGTTTGACGAGGACGTCTATTCAATTGAAGTTGAAATGGGTGACGAAATCGGTTTGACGGGAATCCTGCCTGGCGGCGGCCCGTTCTCGTTCGAAAATGATTTGTCCGTCGAAAAAGGCAGCGCGCTGCTTATGGATCTGATTGATCCACAGGGCACCGTGATCGAAACGAATGTAAGTGAAATCAATGTGATCGCGGAATTGGACGGTATTTACCAGGTACGCGTTTACGCAGACGCAGGCACCTCGGGCGAGTACTTCCTGCAACGAGACATCGAGCCTGCTCTTGCCGATGTTCCAGGCATCGATTTTGGCCCGGATAATTCGATTGTCTTTCAAGACTATGCTGGTGTAAGTAATCAAGGCTACAATCCGAACGTCGGATACGGATGGACGCAAGTCGACGACTTGTCCTTTGCGTCGGTTGAAGGCAACCGTGGAAATGACCTGACAAGAGACCGAGTCATTCTTCGCGATGGAACGTTCGTTATTAATGTTGCAAACGGCACCTACAACGTTGACGTTTTGTTTGGTGCAATGAGGAACAATAGCGACAGCGTGACGATTACAGCTGAAGGCCAGGTTGACACGTTCAAAATGCTTGCAGGTCCCAACGCTATCCGGTCATATGTTGTCGATGTCACCGATGGTCAAATGACGCTTGAGTTCAGTGGTGCGCCAGGCTTGGACAGCTTCATCCGAATTGCCGGGATTGAGTTCTCCGCTCAAGCTGCGGGGCGTTTATATGAAGACAATGGCACGAACGACTTTATTGTATCAGGTAACAGGACGATCCTTGGATCCCGTTTGCAACTTGTGCAGCCCATTCAACCCATCACGTCAATTTCGAATATTAGTCGTTCCCAACTGCCATCGTTCAAGGTAACTGGCTTAAGCGGCAGCCACGAACTAACTCGCATTGACCTCGACGGTCTTGGCAAAGATTTGACCGTCGAGCATGGAATTGAAGCAATACCTTCAATCGATGCCTTGAACGAGCTTGTGGATCACGAATTCGCCGTGATATAGAGTTGAATTCGGTTTCGAATTCAGGCTATCATTTTCGTTCGGAAGGCAATTGCCTGGATGGCAATTATGTTCCTAATCACAGAATTGTTTCTCACAGCAATGACCAGCGGTTTTGAATGAATCAAAACCGCATTTTTTTTGGGGTAGCAAGTTGAAATATAAAACAAAAACCGAATTCCTCGAAGATAGTCAACTCGAATGGAACAGGCTATGGAACATGATCGCCGATGTTGACGTCAAGCTGATGGAAAAACGTCGATCTGTAAAAAAGAATACGTCAAAGTCGACTGGAAAAGACGTTTTGGCACATCTTTATGAATGGCACTGCATGCTATTACGGTGGTACAAGGATGGACAAACGAGTCAACCTGATATTCCAGCAAAGGGCTACAATTGGCGAATGACCCCCGATCTCAATTTGGCGATTTACGAAAAACATCGTGAAGAGCCGTTACGCACGATAGTTCGCAAAGTTAAACTCTCACATTCTCGCGTTATGAAGCTTGTGGAGACACTCTCGGAAGAGGAATTCGTCGAGCCCAACCAGTTTTTATGGACGGGTAAGCTTCCCCTGTGCAGCTTCGTAGCGCCTAATACAGTCAGTCATTATCGCTGGGCGCAAAAAAAGATACGTGAGCTGAGTAAAAAATAATCCGGCGCCTGAGGAATCATTTCCTCCGACCACAGACGAATCCTTTTCTAATCCTGCATCCATCGTATAGCCAAGAACACTGATTCGATGAACATACGAGACTTCTTGCCAGGAAAAGGTCGCACTGACAACAACGTCACGCCGGAACGAAAAATGGATTCATCGCGTCCAGCCGGATTCGGGACGTTTGGCGGTGTTTTCACGCCTTGCACACTGACGATTCTTGGCGTGATCATGTTTCTGCGTTTCGGTTTCGTTGTCGGTAACGCAGGATTGGTGTTGACGCTTGTCATCTTGGCTTCGGCAAAAATAATCACAACGTTGACCACCCTTTCGTTGTCTGCGATCTCTACCAATACGAGAGTGAAGGGCGGCGGCGCGTATTTTTTAATCAGCCGCAGCCTGGGAGCAGAATTTGGTGGGGCCATTGGGATCGTCTTTTTCTTTGCCCAGGCAATTTCGGTTGCCATGTACATCATCGGTTTTACAGAAGCATTCGTCGATGCATTTGGGATTGACGCGAGCTATTTTAAGGCGGTCGCGACGGTGATCAATGTTGTCGTATTCGCATGCGTATTCATTGGGGCTGGCTGGACGATCAAAGTTCAGTATTTCATTTTGGCCATCCTCGGTGCGTCACTGATATCGTTTTTCCTTGGCGGCACCCTCAGCTTTGATTCTGAACTGCTGGCTGAAAACTGGGGTTCGCATTTCACGGTAAAGGAAGACTTGTTCACAATCTTTGCATTGTTTTTTCCGGCCGTGACCGGAATTATGGCCGGGGCCAATATGTCTGGGGATCTTAAGGAACCCAGTAAGAGTATTCCGCAAGGAACAATCTGGTCGATTATTGTCACGGGACTTATCTACGCTGCGATGGCGTTCGTTCTGGCGGGCTGCCGAACAAGTGAATCGTTAATCGACAATCGAATGATCGTCGGTGACATTGCCGTTTGGCCCATACTGATTATCGCCGGCGTCTTTGCGGCGACGCTGTCTAGCGCGCTCGGCAGCATGATGGGTGCGCCTCGGATTCTGCAGGCGCTTGCGAAAGATCGTGTATTCCCGTCGTTAATGGTTTTCGCATCCGGCAGCGGTCCCGCTTCAGAACCACGCCGGGCCATTATCGTCACTTTTGTTTTATCCCAAATCTGTATTCTGGTCGCTGACCTCGATACGATCGCACCGTTAATAACGATGGCTTTCATGATTACTTACGGCACGATCAATCTCGCAACGTTTTACGAATCCATTACAAAAAACCCCAGCTATCGCCCAAGTTTCAAATACTCGCATTGGTCAACCTCGTTATTAGGCGCTGTTGGCTGCATAACCGTGATGTTTCTGATTCATTGGATTTGGGCTACTGTTTCGATTCTGATGATGTCCGCCATCTACTACTACATCTATCAAAAGCAAGTCGTCTCTCGATGGGGCGATTTAAACAGTGGTCTCTTATTTGAAAGAACGAGACGCAACCTCTTAAAGCTTGAGAAATATTTGTACCATCCCAAAAATTGGCGACCGATTATTTTGGTCATGAGCGGTGCATCGTGGACTCGGCCTCGTCTCGCGATTTTTGGGCATTGGCTAACGTCGGGTCACGGAATTCTCAGTCTTGGTCAAGTCATCCAGGGAGACGTTGAATTCCGGCTTGACCGAATTGAAAACCAGGAACGCATTCTGCAAACTTTCATTGAAGAGCAGGAACTGGAAGCCTTTCCTAACGTTGTTGCTGCTCCCTACTTAACTCAAGGCATTGAATACCTGATTCAATGTAATGGGCTGGGAGCTCTTCGTCCCAACACCATCATGCTGGGTTTGCCGAATCAAGAAGAGAAGGCCGATGCCATCCTCGCCACCTTGCGAACCGTCGCCGGCTTAAACCGTAGCATTATTCTCTCGCGACTGGACGAATCCGATGACGATCCATGGTTCGCGCCAGAAGGCACAATCGATGTCTGGTGGCGCGGCTATCAAAATGGTGAACTCATGCTGTTACTGGCACATTTGCTTCGACAAAATTCCAAGTGGGGAAACCGCACAATTCGCTTGATGCGAATTGTCAATGATGAAAAGGGTCATGATGAGGTATTGCGCCACCTAAATGAACTGGCGACCTCATCCCGCATCAACGTTCGCGCGCGGGTGATTGTTTCTCGAAACCCGACGGAGACGATTCAAAAGGAATCAGCCCGCTCTGCAATCACATTCCTTGGACTCGAAATCCCCGAGGAAGGGAAAGAACGAGAATTTTACTTCCGACTCGAAGAACTGGCCGGTTCAATTCCGCGAGTGTTGTTCGTCAACAGCACCGGAAATATGAAGCTCCATGCGTAGATGCCCGTTATTGTGGTCAGAATCAGAATTTGAGAAACTATTTGCTTCGCTCATCTGAAAAACCAGAATTGTTTCGGCATTTGTTTGGCAAAACATGGAAGCCCTCGAAAATACACGGATATATACGGTTAAACCGGAACCTGTTCGCCAACTGAACAGATTCGAAAAACATCACGAAGTTCCCAAAGTTGTAAATCGTCGTTCACTCGAATGGCTGGAGGATCTGACCCGCACTCAGCTTGATTTGGAATTGGGAAAAGCGTTCCGTGCGTTTCGAACCGCCTACGGCCTAAAACGCCGACAGCTCAATGTTCACGGACCGCAAGACCGACGGGGAGTGATCGAAACACCTTTTTTCAACTATGAAGCAATCGTTGAACTCGATAACGACGCTCCCGATCAAGTCCTGTGGATTTGTGAGATCAACCAGATTCGAGACGCCAGTCGCCTCGTCAGTTCCGAGTTTGATCAATGTTTTGAACCGGTTAGCTGGAACCTGGAAGTCACCTTTGAACAAAACCTTGATCTCGCGGATATCGTCGACCGAATTGAAGACGAAGAAGACGAAGGATTCGGTGTCGACTACGACAAGAATCTGCGCTGGTGCGAAATCAAAGTTCCCGATTGCCAAGCAATTTTGCGGGCCACGCCAAATTCGTTTAACGTTTCTTTTGCGTCCGGTTCTTCGCCGCGCCAATTGCTTTTGGCGTTGATTCAGTTCCAAACTCACTTGATGGAACAACTTGGTCCACTAAATCTTCAGCACACCATTTAACGGATACGATTTGTATGACTATCGGCGTCGGCGGAGTGTCTCTACAGGAGGCGCTTGCTTCACTTGAAGACATGGCTGCGGGGATCGATTCGATCCCGGAGCCGGAGTATCACGCTCGGCTCTCAAAGCTTCAACGCCTAATGCTCTCGCAAAATATCGATTTTGTTTATTTGCATGCCGGAACTAATTTGTATTATTTTACCGGTCTCAAATGGAGCCCGAGCGAGCGAATGGTCGCTGCGATCGTCCCGGCAGCGGGAGACATTTGCTATATTGCACCTCGATTTGAACTGGATACGATTCGAGATTTCTGGCTGATACCCGCGGAAATATGCGCGTGGGAAGAACATGAAAGCCCGTATATTTTGGCTGCCAACATTTTCAATGGCAATCCACAACAACATCCGGTTGTGCTGCTGGACGAAGTCACGCCACATTTTATCTTTTCCGGTTTGCAGCGAGAGAACCCAAACGTGACATTTGGGCATGCACAACCTCTCACACAATCCTGCCGCTCGCGCAAAACGGCTGCCGAGATCGCAATTATTCGACGCGCTCACGAAATGACGCTTTGCGTTCACCAGGCTGCTGCGTCGATTCTAAAACCTGGAATCGCGACAACAGAAGTTGAGAAATTCATCAATAAAGCTCATCAGGCGGTTGGTGCCGCTGGTTCATCGTTTTGTATTGTTCTGTTTGGTGTTGCGACTTCGTTTCCGCATGGCGTCAAAAATCCGCAAACGTTAATGGAACGGGATTGGGTTCTGGTCGACACGGGGTGCTTGCTTCATGGTTATCATTCCGACATCACGCGGAGTTACGCATTTGGTGAGCCGACTCCGGATCAGCGGCACGCCTGGAACACGGAGCGAGACGCACAAATCGCGGCCTTTGATGCTGCCCAACCCGGACAGCCATGTGAAAATCCGGATTCCGCAGCTCGAAAGGTACTGGAAGCCGCCGGCTTTGGCCCCGATTATCAATTACCGGGCCTGCCCCACCGGACGGGGCACGGTTGCGGATTGGATATTCATGAGGGTCCCAACCTGGTGCGAGGTGAACAAACGCTCCTGGAGCTCGGTATGGTTTTCAGTAATGAACCGATGCTGGTGTTACCCGACCGTTTCGGCGTCAGGCTAGAGGACCACTTTTTTATGACGGATTCCGGGCCAGAATGGTTGACCCAGCCGGCCGCTTCGGTGGATGATCCCTTTGGATTGGAGTATTGAGTGGGATAACAATGGCAAAAACAGCAACTTCGACTTTTCACTTTGATCCTTCATTAATCAAGTTTTTGAAGGACTTGAAACGCAACAACAATCGGAATTGGTTTAACGCAAACAAGCAACGTTACGAAGAAGAATGCCGTGAGCCGGCTCTGGCGTTCATCACCGCTTTGCAAAAGCCGTTCAAGAAGATTTCGCCGCACTTCAATCCGATTCCGAAAAAAACTGGCGGCTCGTTAATGCGAGTCTATCGGGACACGCGATTTTCGAAAGACAAAACGCCATACAAATCCAATGTCGGCATTCACATTCGACACGAAATTGGCAGGGACGTACATGCTCCTGGATTTTATTTTCATATCGATGAGAAAGAGATCTTTATTGGGGCCGGCGTCTGGCATCCCGATAACCAGGCGCTCAAAAAGATTCGGACTGCCATCGACGAAGATCAGGCTAAATGGAAACGCATCACGAATGCAAAATCGTTCACCAGACTTTTTGAATTGCGTGGCGACACCCTAAAACGACCGCCGCGTGAATTTCCGGCCGATCATCCACTCATTGATGATTTAAAACGCAAGGACCATTTTGGTTTGACACCGTTGGCGACGAAAGAACTATATGACAAGAAACTGGTAGCAAATACGATCGAACGGTTTGCAGCTTCAAAACCTTACGTGCGTTTTTTATGTGATTCGCTTCACCTGCCATTTTGATCCCTTCACGACGCAAGCGCGCGTCCTGGCAGAATCTATGTCCGACACACAATTGCCAGAGCCAGATGTCTTGCTTGAAGCAGGACCGATCCTTGTCGTCAATAAGCCTGGCGGTCTTTTGACTCAGGCGCCACCAGGAATTGATAGCCTAGAATTGCGGACGAAGAAATGGCTGATCGCTCGTGATAACAAACCCGGAAAAGCCTACTTGGGCGTCCCTCATCGACTGGATCGTCCTGTTTCTGGTGTCATCGTGCTGGCAAAAAATGTACGTGCGGCGAGTCGAGTCTCGGAACAATTTCAGAATCGTACGGTGACCAAAAAATACTGGGCCGTGGTCGAAGGCAGGCCCGAACAAGTTGAAGGGACCTGGCGGGATACAATCCGGAAGATCCCCGACGAAGCGAAATCGGAAATCGTTTCGCCGGAACACCCCGAAGGTAAAAACGCCGTCCTCGGTTACCGTGTCTTGGAGCATGCTTCGTCGCGTTCGTTGTTGGAGATTGAACTTCAAACCGGTCGGACGCATCAAATACGGCTCCAATGTAGTTCTCGAGGATTTCCAATTGTGGGCGATTCGCTTTACGACGCTGCAACTTCATTTGGTCCGGCGACTCCCGATCTGCGCAAGCGTTGGATTGCATTGCATTCAAGGCAAATTGTGTTGGAACATCCAATGGACAAAACTGTGATCGACCAGATCGCAACATTTGCCGAACATTGGCAAGTGTTTTCCGAATTTAGGCATCTTTTGGCGAGCTGATTTTGCAATCAACTTTACGAGTTCTTTCAATTCAACCATTCTACGGCGGCAGCCATCGAGCTTTCATGGATGGTTGGATTGAAAACAGCCGACACGATTGGACGCTGCTGACATTGCCGGACCGATTCTGGAAATGGCGAATGCGTCACTCAGCCATCTACATGGCAGAACAAGTCGCGGAAATGACTTCCGGTGGCGACCGATGGGACGCGGTGTTCGCCAGTGACATGCTGAACCTCGCTGAGTTTCGCGGGATCGTGTCGACCGAGATAAGAAAACTTCCATCGATCGTTTATTTCCATGAAAACCAGCTCGCTTATCCAGCACAAGAAAATTCAAGGGACTTGCATTTTGCATTTACAAACCTCACCACAACAATCGCCGCTGATCACGTCTGGTTCAACTCAGCCTATAATCGCGATTCGATGATCGGGCTCCTGAAGCAAACTGCCAGGAATTGGCCAGACTACGCACCAATCAGAGCGATCGAGCAGATCCGTGGAAAATCCTCGATTCAATACCCCGGAATCGAATGTCAGCCCCCGAAGCCGAATCGCGTATCGGGCGCTCCGCTTCACCTAATTTGGGCAGCACGTTGGGAACACGACAAAAATCCCGATGACCTGCTGACGGCCCTCGACGAACTTCAGTCTCAGGGAATCGATTTTCGAATCAGCCTGATCGGTCAGGTTTTTCGAAAGGTACCGGATAGTGTCGATAAGATTAGAACTCAATTTGAGTCTAAGATCATTTACTGCGGTTTTTTGCCAGATCGAGAGGTCTATTGGAAAGCGCTTAACTCAGCAGACGTCTTTATTTCGACGGCACGACATGAATTCTTTGGTTTATCGGTCGCGGAAGCCGCCTCCATCGGCCTCCATGTCATTCTGCCTGATCGTTTAAGTTATCCGGAACTGTTGAATGTAAAAGACTCTCCGATCCGTCGTGCAGAACACCTGTATGACGGTACCCCGCATGACTTGGCGCTCAAAATCTCCAAACTGGCAGATAAAACGAGTCAAGGCAATTTGCGACCATGCCACGATCTCGCCCATCACTTCACAGAGAAATTCGGATGGGAAACTCGAGCCCGACGCATGGACGACGAAATTGAGTCGATTGTCGTGGCTACCGATTGACACCAAGGCCGTTCATGATTTTTGTATTTGCTTCGGAATTGCTGTAATCATCCTGAGCTGAGTGGAGCGGATACTTTTCTTCAGGATCCAAGTGATATAAACTGCCTCAGGAACCTAAAAGAATTGCCCATGGAAGATCGCCGTTATTTTTGCGTACGCGGATTTATGAAATCCGGAACCAATTGGTTAGGCAGTCTTCTCAGTAGTCATGCGCATATTAGCGTCGTAGGCGAATTCCACTGGCATCATATCGTTGGAAAAATCAACGAGCAACTTTACAAACTACCTGTTTATTCAGATGACAAGTATAAATCTTTCGTGTTAGCTCAATTTGAAGAGTTGATCAAAAAATGTTTGCTCGAATTGGCTGAACCCTCCACGAAACTGATCGGTGAGCGAACGCCACATACGATTTTGCCTTTGATGTTTCCTGAGACGCCTGTCATTTCGATCATCCGCGATGGTCGAGACGTCCTCGTTAGCCGTGCTTTTCATCTTCACAACTATCCGACGGTTCATCGATTGTTCGAGCGGATCCCCGCGATGAATGGCGATCACGAGGAATTTGAAAAAGATCCCTGGTTTTTCCAAAAAAACCCGGAAGTCTTGTTGCGTCATGAGCTGATGGTTCGCGAATCCGCTCGCTGGTGGCGAGACCACATACAAAGCGACCGGCAGGCCGTCGAACAATACCCGGAACTGAAAGTTCGTTTTGTGCAATTCGAAGATTTGCACAAAAACACGGCCAAGGTCCGCCGATCTTTGTTCGAGTTCCTGGAGGTGGATCCTAAGCGAGCTGCAAAAATCAAGGGACACTTGAAGCCCGGTTTTAAGAAGGAACAGCCAACGGAGTTTTTCCGCAAAGGCGCGATTGGCGACTGGAAAAACTACTTTACCGACGACGTGAAACGCTGGTTCAAAGAGGAAGCCGGTGAAGAGCTTATCAAAGAAGGTTACGAAAATACGATGGATTGGTGATCCGGTTGTCGTTCCGACGCTGGCGTTCATCAAAATGCAGGAATTGCGAAACTATCCCGTATTGAAGGCGCATCGGCATCGCCTGGATCCCGGCGCGCGTAAATTGGAAATGTTCCTGCGATCGACTACTTGATTTGAATCATCGCTCGTGACGATTTCGAAACGAGCGAATACGCACACGCAAGAAACTCTGATCTGATTCGAGTAAGTGCTTCCCAAGAAAAACGCGTGTATAGTTGACGATGCTGCTCTGAATACAAACCGGTATGAAAATTGCCGTATTGGTTGTGACAATTCTTGGTGACCGCCAACCAGACAACTGTGTCTTGAAATTGTCTGGAATCTGGAATTCAACCGGCAATAGCGATATCAGATGCATAGCACGTTGACCGACGTTCGCTGAAGAAGATGAACTTTTTCTGTCGTGTATGTTTCAAGTTCTATGCGATACTGAAAACGTCATATGAGTGGAGGAATTGCGACAGTGAACGGGCCACAAAAAATGAACGGGCCACAAAAAAGCAAAATCAGTACCAGCCGCAGATTGTGGAATTCATTTGTAAAGGAATTGATCGCCGAAGTTCCCGACGATATCGCCTGTTGCGAATTTAATTGTCGGGAGATGGACTGTGAGCAAGGGAAATGGGAGACCTGCGAAAATCGCCTGCGATACATGGCCAAGCTCGAAGAGTACAGAACGAAGGCCGCGAAACGCGAAAGGCGGAACGCCGAAGGTCGAAAATGATACCCTTGCCGCGATAGGCGCGAAGTGTTGGAGTTCGGTTGGTTTTTAGGAAGATGCAAGAACTTCGCTTACCCTCACGGGAAAGAGTCGTGCGGCACGCGAAATGCGCGGTCCTGATCGCGCTGCACCAGTGTAGGTTAGAAGACGTAGTCAACGGTTGATGATTCCGCCGCGACGAAGTCAGGCGAATGGAGTGGGTTCTCTTACCTGGTCACTCACAAAGACTTTGCAATTTCACCAATGACGTGGATTGCGACGTCAACATCCTCTTTGGTCGTATCGAATTGCCCGATCGTCATTCGAATCACGAACAAGCCCTCGTGCCGTGTTTGAGTGAGATAGATGCGACCATCAGCGTTAATTTTTTCAAGCAGCAATCGGGTAAACGCGTCTGCGTTGTTGCCTTCGGGCGCAAAACGGAATGTGAAAAGTGCAAGCTTGGGGGGCGTGATAATTTCGAAACCGGGCAACTGTGCGATCGCCGCTGATGCCTGGTTTGTCCAATTGACATGATTGCGGATGCGGGACCTGAGGCCATCGAGGCCGTAAGCTCGCATCAAGAACCAAAGCTTCAACGCTCGAAAGCGACGACCGAGCGGGATGGTCCACTCCGAATAATTCGTTATCTCATCGTCTTCAATTGTTTTTAGATAGTCCGGTTTAATACAGAGTGTACGAATTTGACAAGTGGGATCTCGAAGAAATTGCACCGAACAGTCAAAATTGGCGCCCATCCATTTGTGCGGGTTGACGACAATGCTGTCCGCTAAGTCGATGCCGTCCCAAATCGGTCGAAACTCGGGGCAAATCATCGCCGAACCTGCCCACGCTGCATCGACGTGAGAATAAAGATCTTCGTCACGAGCGATGGAAAGAATTTCCCGAAGGTTGTCGGAAGCTCCAATCGATGTGCCGCCGATGCAGCCGATCACGCCCGCCGGCAGCAACCCGGCAGCGCGGTCAGCCGTGATCGCTTCTCGCAGGGCTTCGGGGCGCATTGCCCAATTCCGGTCGGTCGCAATCTTAATCAAGTTTTCTTGCCCGATTCCTGCCAAGCGAGCTGCCTTATCGACTGAGGCATGGGTTTGCGTCGAAGCATAGATTCTGAGGGCTGGAATGCCGGACATTCCTTGCATCAACCCTCGCCATTCTACTGCACGTTCTCGCATCGTAAGCACGGCCGACAGGTTCGCGGAGGTCGCAGTGTCCTGGATTACGCCTTGCATACCATTCGGTAGACCGAGGGCCTGCCGCAACCAATCCACCATTACAGTTTCCAACTCGGTCGCCGCAGGCGAAGTCTGCCAGAGCATACATTGTGCGGAAATCGCATTGGACAATTGTTCAGCCAACATTGATGCGGGCGCAGCATTCGAATTGAAATAAGCAAAGAATCGAGGATGTTGCCAGTGAGTCATTCCATCGGGGATGATTCGCTTGAAGTCATCGAAGATTTCCTCGATCTCGTCGGGCGCATCGGGAGGCGATGTCGCGATTTGAGCCGCGATCTCACCAGGTTTGGTTTGGGGTCGAACGGGGCGCTCGCGGAGTGACGCATGGTATTCGGCCGCCCAACTCGCGGCCTGGGCTGACCATTTCGGCAGATCTTCATATCGCATTTGTTTTTTCCTGGCTTTGGTGGACAAAACTGCCGCAATTTAATCAACAAGGCAATCGGTAGACTAGTGCCGCAAACAGTATTCCTTTGCAACCAGGGCGAGTATTTGTTCCAGCCGCTCTCACCTACTCATGCCTTTTTCGACCCGCTCAAACAATGGTCACAAGGAAAACAACTGTGAACCTGAAATCTCCGCGTTTTTTCACTTAGACCGCCAATAGTGCGCGAAATTGGTTTTTGGCTTAAAATTGTTCGCGTCAAAACGTTCCATGATCGCGACCAAGCGGTTTTGCTTGTCGACTGTTACGATTTCCTGACAATCGTCCGGCAATTCGATCGACTGGCGAATAATCTCGGCTCGCAAAAACATCCCATCCAAAAATGACTTTACAACGTCGTCATCGACGACAACTGCGGGCAAATCTGGAACCGCATCCAATCCGGGCTGCAAATGTTGTTGCAATGTAATCGCGTCCAGATTATCGACAGAAATTGAATTCTCAATCCTGAATCGACCGATGGCGGTTCTTTCCAGCTCCGTCAACATTGCACCCGTGTTGAGCTTGCGCGCAATGTCTCGTCCCAACGAGCGAATGTAAGTGCCCGCTCCACAACAAACGCGCAACCTGAAATGCGGGTAGCTAAAATCCATCAACTCAAGCGAATGAATCTGGATCGAACGAGATTTGAGTGAGACGTCTTTGCCCTTGCGGGCAAGCTCGTAGGCGCGCTTGCCATTGACTTTCAAAGCCGAATGCGCGGGAGGAACCTGCTGAATGGTCCCAACAAATGCTGCGATTGTGTCCGCCATTCGATCACGACCAATTATTGGTGGATTGGCAAGCTCCCTCAGTTCACCAAACCGGTCCTCCGTTGAACTCTCGACCCCAAATTGAAAATCGGCCACGTAGGTTTTGGGCATCGACTGCACGCAGTCAACCAGCCGCGTCGCAGGCCCCACACCGACGACGAGTACTCCGGTGGCCAAAGGGTCCAGCGTTCCAGCATGGCCAACTCTGCGACTGTTGGTAAGAAAACACACCTGATCGACAACACTTCGCGATGTCACGTAACGCGGTTTGTTGATATTCAAGAATCCGAACACGATAATTTGTCGAGCGAGTTAAAGGCTATTCGTTCTTGATTTTTTCGATTTCGTCTTTGATTGCCTGAATCTGCTTTTGCACGTTTTCGACTTCGTCAGCTTCGTCGGTTTGTTGTTTTGCAAACGCCAATAATCTATTCTGTTTTTCCAGACGTTGACGCAGTATTTCAAGTCGTTTTTTGGATTTCTTATCCATGTCTCCACTTTCGGCAATAAAAAAACGAGTCAATTCATGGGACAGCGCCCATGATCTGACTCGTTTGTTATATTCGGTCGAATTTCTAAGTCAACTTGTTTAGTTGCCGGTACCGAGGCCGCCACCGCCTGTCGCGACAGGAATGACCGGGGCAGGCGTGCCTTCACGATACAATCCGTTGATGACCTGGACGCGATCGCCATTTGAACGTGTCGGCAAGTTATCTGTAAACGCGATGCTGGCAGTTGTGCTTTCGCCGTACCACGTTTGGATCGCATTCCGAACATCATTCATCCGTGAATCAGAAACAGTCTGATCTACGTCGCGATGAATAAAGATCGTCTTACGATGTTCAGGCATGTTGTGCATGATTCCGGCAACTGCGGATTGGCCGTATTTGTTCAGCTCGTGCGTTTCCGGATCAAAGTGAGCTTGAGTAAGCGTGCAATGTTTTTCGTAACCGGCATCGAGCATCGGTTCCCAGATCGAAAAGTAAAGCTGCCGATCTGCGCAGTCAAACGGCTTAGGCCATGCACGGTTTCGAGCACAAACTTTTTCATTTTCCACTTTTAGATGTGCCCAGTGCTCTCGCCATCTTTGGCAATGACTACAGCCACCTCTTGCTGAACCACAACTCGAACAATCTGCGGATGCATATCCAAAACTACCCCTGTCCGGGCCGCCAAAATAAGCGTCACCGCCTGCGGTTCCAGCACAACCTGTGCAACCTTGAGCATAAGTGCTGCCCATCATGACCGAGGCGGTCATTGCAGCAGCCAAAAAAACTGACTTGATGTTCATTTTTGAACTCCGATTTTCCTGATCCAATCGCTAGCCATGCTCAGAGGGAAATCCGAGCGGATTACTTCGCTGAATCTGGTATCGGAAAAATGGATCGCCCATGGTTGCGCGAATTGTGGCGGTTTCTGAGAAAAAACCGCTGCTACCGCCTATTTTTGGAAAGCAGGCAGCATTTCGTTGACCATCGTAATTGCAGCAGGTCCAACGAGTACAACGAATATGCCGGGAAAAATGAATAGAACGAGTGGGAAAATGAGCTTTACCGCCGTTTTCGCCGCTTTTTCTTCAGCTATCTGTCGACGGCGTGTTCTCATCGCGTCACTCTGAGTCCTCAACGCCACTCCGACACTGGTACCAAATTTGTCGACCTGAATCAGGATCGATGACAGCGTCTTCAAATCGTCAACACCGTTTCTGTTACCAAGCTCGTTCAATACCGTTTCACGGGTCGAACCATACTGCAGAGCCTGATTACAGATCTTAAACTCGGTTGCAATCGTTGGGTGAGAGGCATGCAATTCTTCAGCAACCTTACGCATGGCCTGATCCATGCCCAGACCTGCTTCAACACAAACGACCATCAAGTCGAGGGCATCCGGCAGGCCGAGAAAGATCTTCTCTTTACGCTTACCGGCAATCAAACCGACAACCAGCTCCGGCAAAAACAGAAATATACCCGTGCAGATGATCGTGTACATTAAAGTCGAGGTTGTAAGACCGTTGGTCAATACCGCCACACCTCCACCCATCACGAATCCAATGATGGCCGAGATCATTTTAATCGTGGTGAACATAACCGGCGCGTTTTCACTGCGAAAACCAGCCGTATCAAGTTTCTGTTTCTGCGCGCTGGCCTCTTTTTCTGTCTTTGGCTTCAGGGATTCACCAAGTTTCGGGCTGGCCTTCTCAATCAGCTTCGTGATTCCCTCTCTCGCGCCCTGACCTTTTGCGGCAGGATCGGCTTGAATGCCCCGAGCTCGATTTTTCATCATCTCCAGACGAGACTCGGATCGTGTTTTGCTATTGAAAAACACATCTAATAGCACCCACGCTCCAATCGCGATCGCCAGAAACGCGGCGAACAGCAGGATTGGAATCATTCCCAACTGAGAAAGCAATAACATATTCACGGTTTCACCCTAACTCTTTTCGCAACCTGCTTATAATGTATTTTGAAAAACGCCGTTCACTAACTGATCAAACTTTGATCGTAATGACTTTCTTGATCCACAGTGCTCCAATGAACTGCATTACAATCCCAAAGATCAACATTTTCTGTCCGAGTGGTTCTTCAAATAACATCATGACATAGTCGTAGTTCAATTTGAGCATCGTCAGGAACAGCAATGGCGGAAGAGCCAACAGGACAATACCGGATAAACGGCCTTCGCCTGTCAAGGCTTGAATTTGACCGTGAATCTGAAATCTCTCACGAGTCAGTTTTGAAATCTTGTCCAGGATTTCCGCAAGGTCTCCACCCGTTTGACGTTGTAACATTACCGCGGTGGAAAAAAACTGGAGATCCAGGTTTGGAATCCGCCCCGTCATCTCCAGCAGGGATTTTTCCAGTGGAACACCCAGATTCTGTTGTTCGTAAGCTCGCGCGAACTCTGGACCAATGGGTTCCGGCATTTGAGTGGCAACCAGTTGAATTCCAGCTGGCAGACTTTGACCTGCACGAAGTGCCTGGCCGATCAAGTCAATGGCTTCCGGCAATTGCCCGCCGAACTTGCCCAACCGACGGCGGCGTATCCACCACACGTACCCTAACGGCAAGATTGCGCCCAAACCAAAAAGAAACGGAGTCAAAGACTTAATCGGTGAAGCAACAAAGTAGATCGCGGCAATTACAGTTCCCAATCCCAACGACATACCGACAAATTTGGTTGTATTTAGATTCAGCCCGGATTGCTCAATCCACAGTCGCAGGTTGAGAAACTTGTGAACGAAGTCCTCAACCGCATTGGGAACATCATCCAGAGGAGACATTAGCACCGACGCGTTGTTTTGCGCTTGTTTTGAGGCACCGCGACCTTTGTTTTGCGTTAGAGACTGTAATCGGTCCTCGATCTGATCGGCATCGCCACGAATTAACATCGCGGCGCCGAAAATCAATCCGCTGACACAAAGGACCACCAGCCCCATTAATACGTAAAACATCATGTCAGGACTCTATTCTTATTAACTTTAGCAAAAGGACTTATTTCGTAATCGTTCGTGCGATGCCGCCAATCTAGTCGGCCATCATTACTCGTTCTCGGAAAATACTTGAAGGAAGCTTAATGCCGGCGGCTTCCAAACGATCCATACATTTTGGACGAACCCCAGTGCAGACAAACCGACCGATCGCTCGACCGTTCTCGTCGACGCCATCTTGAATGAACTTGAAAACGTCTTGCATGACAATCGTATCGTTCTCCATCCCGCAAATTTCCGTAACGTGAGTCACTTTACGCGGGCCGCCTTGAAGACGGTTTGCCTGAATGACCAGGTCGACTGCCGAGGCAATCTGCGTACGCATCGCTTTTACGGGCAACTCAAATCCGGACATCATGATCAGCGTTTCCAGGCGAGCGATGCAGTCACGAGGCGTATTCGCGTGAGTGGTTGTCAATGAACCTTCGTGACCTGTGTTCATCGCTTGCAACATGTCGAGGGCTTCAGGGCCCCGACATTCGCCGATGATGATTCGCTCAGGACGCATCCGCAAACAGTTTTTAACCAGGTCGGTTGCCGAGACAGCCCCCTTGCCTTCAATATTGGGTGGTCGCGTTTCCAAACGGACAACGTGATCCTGCTGGAGTTGAAGTTCGGCCGCGTCTTCGATCGTTACAATACGATCCTTGTTTGAAATGAAACTCGAAAGCGTGTTGAGCAAAGTTGTTTTTCCCGATCCGGTACCACCTGAGATGATGATGTTCAAACGAGCTTTCATCGCTCCTTCCAACAACATCACCATTTCCGGCGTGAAAGCCTTGTAGTTTAAGAGATCTTCAAGCTTCAAAGGGTTGGAACCAAAACGACGAATTGACATCGCGGCTCCATCCAGAGC
Source organism: Planctomycetaceae bacterium (assembly GCA_024638965.1). Taxonomy (GTDB): domain Bacteria; phylum Planctomycetota; class Planctomycetia; order Pirellulales; family Pirellulaceae; genus Mariniblastus. The sequence goes on along the minus strand of JAHEJI010000025.1, from coordinate 9,760 downwards.
CAACGGTGGAATAATTGCGTTTACACGAGAGCCGTCTTCCAATCGAGCGTCGACCATTGGGCAGGTTTCGTCAACACGACGCCCAACTTTCGATACGATTCGATCAATGATTTGGAGCAAGTGAGCGTTATCGCGAAATTCGCAGTTGGTCTTTTCCATCTTACCGCCTTTTTCACAGTAGACGTTTTTGGGACCGTTAATCAGGATATCGCTGATCGTCGGATCCTTTAAAAGGAGTTCCAACGGACCAAGTCCGAACGTTTCATCGAGGACTTCTTCAACCAATCTGTCCCGCTCGGAACGGTTCAGGAGGTTGTTTTCACCATCACATAAATGCTCAATTACGACTCGAATCTCGCGGCGAAGAACCTCGCCTTCCATGTCTCCAACACGCGTGAGATCGAGTTTTCCGATGAGTTTTTGATGAATCCGAAGCTTTAGTTGATCAAATTCACTGACCCCGGTCTTAATCTGTGCGGTGCTCATTTGCTCTCTCAACCCACAATTGTTCAAATTTCAGTTGATCCACCTAGATTTCGAGGGGGATTACATTCTGCGAAAAACATACACCACTGTTTTATGCAGTCCTCAAACTTTCGAATAATTGAATTAATCTTTTGAGACGTAGCGATTGCGCTATTGGCAGAATCCGACCAATGCGAAAATTTCAGTTTTTGTTTCAGGTTTCACCCGTATTTGTTTTGGAATTTCTGAGCGCAACCCTGATAACTGATGCGAAACGAATCGCAACTGATTTAGAGTGGGAAGAATTGAGCGAGACAGCTAAACAGGTCGAATCGGCTCTACGCGAAAAAATCAATCCGGAAAAGGCGGCCTTTTACCCGCGGTTTTTCAAGACCGGAAAAGGTGAGTACGGAGAGGGTGACAAGTTTCTAGGTGTTGTCGTTCCCGATCAACGCAAGATCGCTCGTAAATTCAAGCGGTTGCCGATACGCGAAATCGAAAAGCTGTTGGATAGCAAATGGCACGAAAACCGATTGACCGGTTTGCTTATCCTTGTAGATCAATTTGACAAAGCCCAGACCGAGTCATTTCAAAAAGAAATCTACGACTTTTATCTGGGCAAAATCGACCGAATCAACAACTGGGATCTGGTTGACGGGTCGTGTCACAAAATCATTGGACCCTATTTGTATGAAAGGAGCCGCAAACCTCTTATTCGGCTCGCCAAGGCAAAGCACATTTGGAAAAACCGAATCGCAATCGTAACCACTAATTACTTCATCCAACGGAACGACCTTGGCACAACGATCGAGATTTCGGAAATTCTGGTCGATCACTCGCATGACTTGATCCACAAAGCGGTCGGCTGGATGTTACGTGAACTCGGAAAAAAGAACGAAGGACTAATGTTGGAGTTTTTGAAGGAGCACCCCCATATGTCCAGAACCATGCTTCGGTATGCAATCGAAAAGCTACCAAAAACGAAACGGGACCAGATCCTGGCGGGAAAATGGTGACACTAGTTTCGCGATCTTCGAACTACTGCTTCACAAGTTTCGTTGCAGCATCGACAACGGCATGCGCTGTAATCCCGAAATACTCGTAGAGTTTTTCGAAAGGAGCTGAGGCTCCAAAGCCGTCCAGCCCAATAAACACGCCTTCATTGCCAAGATAACGTTCCCAACCTTGTTTGACACCCGCTTCGATCGCAACACGTGCGGTCAGCTTCGGAGGCAGCACGTCATGACGGTAAGATTCTGGCTGTCGCTCAAACAGCTCCCAGCATGGCAGGCTGACAATTCGCGCTTTGATTCCATTCCCGGCCAGAGTTTCGGCCGCCTCGCAACACAGCTGCAACTCGCTGCCGGTACCGATCAAAATCACATCCGGAGTGCCCTCGGAATCGAGCAAGACGTAGCCCCCCTTCAAGACGCCTTCTGCGCTCGCATATTTCGTACGATCCAATGTCGGAGCGTTCTGCCGAGTCAACACCATTGCGGTGGGCAAGTCATTGCACGACAACGCCGAGCGATAGGCCATACTGACTTCGTTTGCGTCACCTGGTCGCATAACTTGTAACCGCGGAATCGCGCGGCAAGCCGCCAAATGTTCGACCGGTTGGTGCGTCGGACCGTCTTCGCCAAGTCCAATTGAATCGTGAGTCAATACATAAATCGGCGCCAGGTGCATCAAGCCGCTCAGTCTCATCGAAGGTCGCATGTAATCGGTGAACACAAAAAACGTGGCGCAATACGCCCTGATTCCGGAAAGGCACATTCCATTTGCAATGGCTGCCATCGCATGTTCGCGAATACCAAAATGAAAGTTTCTACCACCGTAACAGTCGGCACTAAAATGGCCCGCGTCTTCGTCATTGATAATCGTCTTTGTCGAGCCAGCGAGATCCGCCGAACCACCAATGAACCAGGGGATCCTGGAAGCAATCGCGTTAATCACTTTGCCAGACGAATTTCTAGTCGCGGTACCCTTTGCATCAGTTTCGAAGACAGGCAATGCGTCTTCCCAGCCCTCGGGAAGCTTGCGATGAAACAAAGCCTGTAACTCTTTGGTTTCGGAGGGAAACGCGCGTTGGTACAAATCATACTTTTCAGACCAGACGGCATATGCGGCCTTTCCAGACTCACCAAGCGTCGCGGCAAAGTGCTCCTTGACTTCTGCAGGGACAAGAAACTTCTCATCAGGCCAGCCATAAGCTTCTTTGGTCAATTTGATTTCGTCTTCGCCCAGGGGTGACCCATGTGCGTCGTGTGTTCCAGCTTTGTTGGGTGCACCATATCCGATGACGCTTCGCACGATGATCAAAGTCGGTCGATCAACGGTCTCCTTAAACTTGCCAAGTGCCGCATTGATCGCGTCCACATCATTCGCATCCGCGACTTTGACAACTCTCCAGCCCAGGCTTTCGAATCTGGCTCCTACGTTTTCACTAAATGCCAAATCGGTGCTGCCTTCGATCGTGATCTTGTTGTCATCATAAATCCAACATAGATTCGACAGCTTCAAATGCCCCGCTAAAGAAGCAGCTTCGCAAGCCACACCTTCCATGATGTCGCCGTCACCGCAGAGTGCGTAAACATTGAATCCAAACAATTCGTAGTCGTCGCGATCATAACGAGCCGACAACCACTTACCAGAAATCGCCATGCCGACACTGTTGGCTATCCCCTGCCCTAACGGCCCGGTCGTCGTTTCGATCCCGGCGGCTTCGCCAAACTCCGGATGACCGGCACAAGGGCTATGCAGTTGACGAAAGTCTTTGATGCTCTGAAGTGAGATGGCCAGTTCACCAGTGGGTAGCCCGCTTTCGTCGATGTTTTGAACGCCACCGAGGTGCAAGATCGAGTATAACAACATCGATGCGTGACCCGCCGAAAGCACGAAGCGATCTCGCGCAGCCCATTGAGGATGTTGTGGATCATACTTGAGATGATTCGTCCAAAGCGCATACGCCACCGGAGCCAGTGCCATGGGAGTTCCAGGATGACCGCTATTCGCTTGTTGAACTGCATCCATCGACAAAGTTCTAATTGTGTTTATGGAAAGCTGTTGAATATCGAGCGCCGAAGTCGTCATTAACGTATTACCTGTCATTCAAATTTCACAATTGCTGTTGAGAAAAAGCGCCAATAGCGGTTTGTTACTGGTTGCCTTGATTAACTTTCTTTAACCTTCAAAATCCCGTGTACGAAAGTGGCCGACGCTGCGAATTCACGGCAAAAAAGAGCACTTTTTCAACAGAAAAAGAACCTGCATCGCCCTGTCTGTCCACGATTGGAGTGTTTAGTGCCGTGTTGAGGCGACACCAATTTTGTTAATCCGGGTTTTAATAGACGTGATTATCAACGTATTGTCGATTTGGTCAATCACGACGGAGTCTCGATCAAAGTCGAGGCTAGTTTTGACCCATTTCGCAAATACGGCTATCATAAATGTGGGAAACGTGGAAAACCTAAGGGGCCGCAAATGCAACGCCAGCCGAATCGACGCAGCTTTAATAAATTCGCCGCCGGACTTGGTCTAGCCGCAGTCACGACACCCGCCACTGCCTGGGGGCTCATGGCTCCGGATCGAAAAGCGTCCCCCAATGAAAAGACGCCTGCCGAGTTGATAACTCCGCGGACTCAAGCTGCGATTGATCGCGCATTGTCATTTCTGATTCGAAGTCAAGTTAAGAGCGGTCGCAATCGAGGGGCGTTTGGCAACAGCGGAATGTCGGCCGGGGTTGCCACGGCTTCGCTCAGTGGCCTGGCTTTGATGTGTGGCGGGCATGCGCCGGGTATCGGCAATTATGGAAAAGCTGTCGACATGGCTGTCGAATTCGTTCTAAGCAACGTTCGTGAAAACGGCTACATCGCTCGCCGGGACAACATGGCACATGAGAACATGTATGGTCACGGATTTAGCATGCTTTTTCTGTCCCAGGCCTATGGTATGACGCAGCGGGCTGATATCGGTGACAAACTTCGCAAAGCAGTCAATCTGACGTGCCGAACTCAAAACAATCAGGGAGGCTGGCGATACCAGCCTCGAAAGCAGGACGCGGATCTTTCGATTACGGTTTGCCAAATTATGGGGCTCCGCGGCGCTCGCGATGCGGGCATTGATGTTCCGGATGACGTGCGGCAAAAGTGTATCGAATACGTGCAAAAGAGCCAAAACAAGAATGGCAGTTTTCGCTACACGATGAACGGCGGCCACACGACGTTTGCCATGACTGCCGCCGGAGTTACCTCGCTGTACAGTGCTGGAATCTACGAAGGCGAGGCCGTTCAAAAGGCGTTGGTTTATTTGAAGAGATTCAAACCATCAGGCGCGGCAAACGGCGGCCATTACTTTTACTCAAACTATTACGCGATCCAAGCGATGTGGCATGCGGGAGGCGAATATTGGAACGAATGGTACCCTGCCATTCGAGACCAGCTCGTCAAAAGCCAGGCGGCTGATGGGTCTTGGCAGTCCAGCGAAGCTGGACCGTCGTTTGGTGCGGCAATGGCCTGCATCATTCTGCAAATCCCACTAAACTATCTTCCGGTGTTCGCGGCCTGACTCTTTGAACGAGAACAAGGAAGGCAAGCCGATACGTCGTGGAACAAGTTGCTCAACAACGATTCGACCCAAGAATCGCTCCACTGCCGAAATCATCCAAAGGCTGGTTTCTTGAAGGACTTTTGACGCCAGTTTTTGGTATCACCCTTCTGCTCAAACAAAAAGGCTTGATCTGGTATTTCATTATTCCAGTAATCATTCAGACAGTCGTCTCGATCGCCTTGCTGAGTCTTATCTACGTCGTTGGTGAGTACGTGATTGAATGGCTTGATTTGCTGATCGAATGGGTCGTCGGCGAGACGTCCAAAATTGCGGACATCGATCAAGAATCGACAACGGAGTCGGTTAGTTTCTTCACGACTCTCGCAGTCCGGATATTCATGGGATTCGTGTTTTTCTTTATCTTTTTGTTCTGCTGGCGTCTCACTGGTGGAATATTGACAGGCTATTTTGGTGGCCTCCTCACTGACAAAGCCATCCAGTCGGCAGGACTCAAGTTTGATAAACGAAAAGAAACTTCATTCGCCGGTGAGATTGCTAACGGAGTTTTTCAAGCGGGAGCGCTGTTACTGCCCCAAACATTATTTGGCACGCTGGCATTGATTCCGATTATTGGGACGCTCGCCGCTGGCCTGACAGGTTCGGTTTACGCTTGTTTTTTGACCGGCTATGGCGAGTTGCGTGATCCGCTCGAGAAAATGGGGCATTCTCGAATCAAGGCCTTGAAGATTTGTGGACAAAATAGCGCGGCAACGACAGGCCTCGGGCTTGTTAAAATGACGAGTGAACCGATTCCGATTCTCGGTGGAATTGTTCAAGCATCTGAGAGTCTCGGCCGAATCTCGCTGGCGATACGAATCGTTAGGGCGGCAGAGTCCGAAAATTCGGCACAAAAAGATCCGGCATAACATGAACCGCATTAGACAATTTGGCCTTTCCGTATTTGTTTTTTTGACGTTGTCGTCGTTAGCTACGACGACACAAGCCATCCACGGTTTTCCAAAGCATGCAGCCTCGCCTCCGGCGACTGATTCTCAGGTATTAGAATCTTCAGCTGACGAAGAAGAAAAAAAAGACGAAATTCCGACAATCGCCAATCGAACCAGGGAACTTGACAAACAAGAAGGATTTTTGCCTTTCTGGTTCGATCACAAGAGCGGCCAAATACTGCTGGAGCTCAAGCAGTTCGAACAAGAGTTTCTGTATGTCCACGCGCTCGCAACAGGCTTGGGTTCCAATCCGATAGGACTCGACCGAGGCCAATTGGGGGATCAAAAAGTTGTTCGTTTTGTTCGCGTTGGTCCCAAAGTCTTACTGATGCAACGCAATCTGCGGTTTCGCGCCGATAGTGATAATCTGGCGGAGCGACATGCCGTCAATCAGTCGTTCGCCCATTCGGTGATTTGGGGCGGCAAAGTCGAAGCCGAAGATGAAAACGGCGATGTGTTGGTCGACCTAACCAGCCTGTTGATGAGCGATGTTCATGGTGTGATCGATACGCTTTCTCGAACCGAGCAAGGTGAATTCCAAATTGACGAAAGTCGGTCAGCCGTATTTTTGCCACGTTGCAAGGCGTTTCCCAGGAATACCGAACTGGAAACAACCTTAACGTTCACGTCGGCAAAACCGGGTCCACTGGTTTCGCAAACGGCGCCAACTCCGAATTCGGTCTCTCTTCGACAACATCATTCGTTTATCGAATTGCCCGATGACCGATATCGCCCCAGAAAATACAACGTCCGTTGTCCCAGTATTCACATTACGTTTGCCGACTATGCTGTACCGATTGACCAACCACTCGATCAAAGGTGGATTATCCGTCATCGTCTGGAAAGGAAGGATCCCGACGCGTCGACTTCACCGGCAGTTGAACCAATTGTCTACTACGTTGACCCGGGGGCTCCCCAACCGATTCGAGATGCCCTTATCGACGGTGCGAGTTGGTGGAACGATGCGTTTGCGGCGGCCGGTTTCGAGAACGCCTTTCAGGTCAAAGTTCTTCCGGAGGCTGCCGACCCGCTCGATGTCCGCTACAACGTGATTCAATGGGTGCATCGAAGTACCCGCGGATGGAGTTACGGTGGCAGTATCATTGATCCCCGGACGGGAGAGATTATTAAAGGCCACGTTTCTCTTGGATCGTTGAGGGTGCGACAAGATCGTTTGCTGGCGGCCGGATTGTCGGAGGCTCTACCCGCTCCAACTGGCAAACTCAATTGCGGTTGTTGCGGGATCGGATCAGTCCCAGCTGAAACTCCCTTGGCGACTCTGGCCGCGAAGGCTGACCCCGTGGAAGTTGCGTTGGCCCGAATCAGACAGCTTTCCGCGCACGAAGTTGGTCATACGCTTGGATTCGTTCACAATTTCGCAGCAAGTACTTACGGCGACCGAGCCTCGGTAATGGACTACCCGGCTCCGAGGATCAAAATTGGGGCCGATAACCAACTTGATCTTTCCGACGCCTACGCAGTTGGGATAGGCGAATGGGACAAAGTCTCCGTGCAGTTCGCTTATTCTCAGTTTCCGGAAGGCGTGGATGAATCGTTGGTATTGAATCGGATTCTCGATAACGCGGCAAAGAAGGGGATGATCTTCCTGACCGACGCGGATGCCCGACCAGCCGGAGCCGCTCATCCGTTGGCTAACTTGTGGGACAACGGACAGAATCCGGTTGATGAACTTAATCACGTGTTAAAAGTGCGGAGAATCGCGCTCGATCAATTCTCTCCAAACAAACTTCCTCAAGAAATCGCCAGTGCCGACGTCGAACAGTACCTGGTTCCCATTTATCTTCATCACCGTTACCAGATACAAGCGACCGCCAAATTAATTGGTGGCGTCACGTACGACTATGGGGATGTCGCCGTTCAAACATCACCGCGTCCGGTAAATTTTGCTGATCAATTGGTCGCCGCCCGTACCATATTAAATTCGATGTCACCGGAACAACTCGCGATCAACAAACGGATTGTCAATTCAATCGGAGTTAAGCCATACAGGCAACTACGCGATCAAGAATCATTTCCACGGAATACCGGGCGAACATTTGATCCACTTGCGGCGGCCAGAGTCGCGGCAGATATGGCAATCTCAGAGTTGTTGCAACATGAGCGATTGGCACGATTCGCGCAACAATCGACGGAACTACAAAACATGGACCTCCAGCGCTTCATCGTCGTCGTAGCCGATATCGTCTGGGCTTGGGAACAAAACGCGCGGACCGAAACCGAGCAGCAATTGTCCAGGGTTTCAAGACGGAGCGTCGTCGAGCAATTGATGAAACTCGTCGATCACAAACAGGCCTCGCCGGAAGTCAAAGACGCCGCGTTGAGCTGTCTCTATCACATTGAAACGACCTGCCAAGCGGGGTTAAAGGCCTCTCGTAACACCAGCGAAACGGCTTTTCTCAACTACCTTCTTCGCGAAATCGGCCAGATCATCGAACGGCCGTACCTCGAAGCTTCTCCTCCCGAATCAATCCCCGCCCCGCCCGGAAGTCCAATTGGCGGCAAATAATCATAAGTCGGAGGTCGATTGTCAAATGGGAATTTTTTTGTGAGAGCAAGAGTATTGAAGGCGCATCGCTTAACCGCGTAGGCAATGCGGGCCTACGGAAACGCCTTCATCAATACCAGACTCAAAGCCCCACCCAAACCCTAACGTTTCCGCCAAATCGATTCGTCGGCGATGCCAAGTGTTTCTTGAACCGACGCAATCTCGCGTTTGAATCGCTTTGCATCTAACGGGTATCCCTTCGTCGGTTTTAAGTTCGGCACTTTCAAACGCCAGAATCGGTTCCACAGTTCCATGAACACTTCGCGCACGTATTTGGAAACCATCGATGCAAGTGCCGTTGGCAAAAATGACTCGCCGCGAGCGACAAAACTGGCTGAAACATCTCGAGAATTTTCGCTCCAGCGGTAAGCGCTGATATCGATCCCTTCTTCTTTAACCCAGATGAATTCCTCAGTCAAAAACTCCGAACACAAGCCTGCGTACCGGCTGCGTCCGCCATGTTTGTCACAAACGATTTTCAGGCACGAATCGGTGTCATGTCCAAATGCAAACGCCTTGAGTTCAGACGCCAACGACATCGTGACTGATGAAAGGAGAGATGCTTTGTTCCCATATTCATCGATGCCACGATTAAAATTCGACGGGAAGATTGGGCAGCAGTTAATTCGTAGCAACTCGACTTCTGCCTTGCCACAAGCGATTCGAAAACGCTGGCCGAGCTCTTTGATCGCTTCGATATCCGCCGCCAATGGCAACGTGAGTTGTTGTCCGGCGATCCAGGATTCTGCTTCACATTCAAGATGGTCTTCCGAACAGGCGATTTGCATCAATTTCCGCCAATCAGACGGCATCTGATCAGTTTGCGCGTATAAGACTGCCAGCACACTCGTTTCCAACGCCTTAATAGTCCCTGTCGACTGATAAAGTGCTTTTGAATCGGCAATCGCAAGCCGCCCCTCGATAATGCGATCCGAAACGACTTCCTCCAATAATGGATAAAGCTCGATATCGGGCTCGGGAACTTGCCACAGCGTTCCTGTGATGGTCAACGGCCCAAGATTGGGGCCATAACCGGCTTCGTCGGTTCCGATGTAAAACGCCAATTCTGTTCCTCCCTGATCGCAAATCTGGCCGCCACAGTCTGCTCGGTTGACAACGTGCTGGACTGCCAGCCGTCAAAACAGCCACCCCCAGACTGGCAGCCCATCCCATA
>JAHEJI010000174.1 GCA_024638965.1 Planctomycetaceae bacterium | reverse complement strand
GCCAACAAACGCAACGGCAATTCGGCGGCATGGGATTGATGATTCAATCTCCGCGAACACGAGTGCAAATCAAGCCCGCTGGCGAATTGCGCATTTCCTCGGTTGAATCCGAAACCACACAAAATCACGTTTTTCGCTGGTACGAGCAATGTGGTTCGTTACTGCCTCAATATCAGAGTGCACGTGAGCTGCCGTGTGAAATTGAGTTAGTTGAAATACCTCCGCGGCATGCCGGTTTTGGTTCCGGAACACAATTCGCCCTGTCGGTGGCGGTTGCTCTGTTTCGCTTCTTTGAATTGCCGGTGCCGAAGCCGAATGAATTGGCACCATTGATGGGAAGGGGAGGGCGATCAGCGATTGGCTCGCATGGGTTCTTTCAAGGCGGCTTACTTGTGGACCGGGGGCGAACTCCCGACCAGTCGGTGGCGCCACTCGACTTTCAAATTGAATTCCCGCCCGATTGGCCGATCGTTCTGGCGACTTTGAAAAATCATCAAGGGCTATCAGGTTCAAACGAAACCGCGGCGTTTTCCGAGCTGCCGAATGCTTCGGAAAATCAAGCGAATTCAATGATCGAACTTGTCAATCAAAAGTTGCTCCCCGCACTAATTGCTCACAACTACGCGACCTTTGGCGAAGCGGTCTACATGCTAAGTTACCAAAGTGGTCTGTTATTCCAATCAGTTCAGGGTGGTCCCTACAATGGTCGTGACATCGAACGACTTGTCGAGTTGATTCGGTCCATGGGCATTTCCGCCGTTGGTCAAAGTTCATGGGGACCTTGTGTGTTTGCGATCACGCCGGACAACTCAACTGCCGGAGAGTTGCAGCAAAACGTTGCGGAAAAATACGGTGATCAATGCGAAGCTCAAATCGTCTACGCCGACAACGTTGGTGCCTTTACGAACACGGTTCGAGAATAATTTCGATTCGCAAAGTTGCTCAATCTGCCCCATTCATCTGCAAAAGATCCGATTATGCCAACACTTGGAGTCAACATTGATCACGTGGCCACCGTTCGCCAGGCACGCCGAACCATCGAGCCAGATCCGGTAACTGCAGCAGCGGCAGCCGAAAATGCGGGGGCCGACCAGATCACCGTTCACCTGCGTGAGGATCGACGCCACATTCAGGACGAAGACGTTTTTCGCTTGCGAGAATCACTCCGAGTGCGGATGAATCTTGAATGTGCGTGCGTTGACGAAATGTTGCGAATCGCGATCGCGATCAATCCTGATCAAGTTTGCCTTGTTCCTGAAAAACGAGAAGAAGTCACAACCGAAGGCGGGTTGGACGTACGCGGTAAACACGTTGAGCGGGCCGTCAAAGTGCTGCAGGAGAACGGGATTATGGTCAGTCTGTTCATAGATCCGGATGAAGAATCAATTTCGCTTTCGAAATCGCTGGCAGTGGAAGCGGTCGAACTTCATACAGGTGCCTATGCCGGCGCGCATGATCCGGCTGAGCACGAAAAACAACTTGCCGTTCTGAGCAACGCCAGCCAACTGGTACGGGAACTTGGAATGCATTTGCATGCGGGGCATGGGCTTAACTATGAAAACGTCGTTCCCGTCGCAAAAATAGACGGAATGGAGGAACTCAATATCGGTCATAGCATCGTTTCACGTTCGATTTTTGTAGGCATGGAAGACGCCGTAAGAGAGATGAAAAGGTTAGTCAGTAGTCAGTAGTCAGTAGTCAGAAATCAGCAGGTCGCACTCGGTACTGAGTGAGTACTCGATTCTGAGGACTGATTTACGTCCGATTTTGAATCGTTAGTTGGAAAAACTCGATGGCTGCCGTATGATCATGGTTCATTGGCGTCAATGACTCCGTTTTTAGTTAAGCGGAGGCAAGCAATTTGTTCCGTCTTTTTTTGGGAAAACGTTATGGCTCGTCGAGGATCAGAATTTGCCGGTCTTTCTGTGGCAATCGTAACGCCATTTCAAAATGGCAAAGTAGATTCGGCCAGGTTAAAAGACCAGATCGAATTCCAAATCGCTGCTGGAACGAACTGCGTGGTCCCTGTGGGCACGACGGGCGAATCGCCAACACTTTCGCATCCGGAACATGAGCAAGTTATCTCCGAGGTAATTCAGATCATTGCGGGTCGAGTCAAAGTCATGGCCGGCACTGGATCCAATAGTACGGCCGAAGCAATCAGCCTGACCAAATGGGCTGCCAGCGAAGGAGCCGATGCGACGCTGCAAGTTGCACCTTATTACAACAAACCGACTCAGGAAGGTTTCTACGAACACTATAAAGCAATTTCCGAGGCGATTGAGATTCCCATTTGCGTCTACAATATTCCTGGCCGCACCGGGCAGAACATCAAACCAGAGACGATCGCCCGCATGGCCGAATTCCAAAACGTAACGATGGTCAAAGAAGCGACTGGTTCGATGGATCAGGCTTCTCAAATTCTGAACTTGACCGATCTCACCGTGCTTAGTGGCGACGACACGATGACCTTGCCGCTCTTGTCGATTGGTGGAGAAGGCGTCGTCTCCGTCGTTGGCAACCTGGTCCCCGAGGACATGCTTGAAATGCTAAGAGCGTTTTCTGCTGGAAATCTCGAACAAGCACAGAAATGGCATCACAAGCTGTTTCCGCTATGTCGCGATTTGCTCAGTCTTGCCACGAATCCGATCCCGTTAAAAGCAGCGATGGCCGAGCTGGGACGCGATACGGGTGAACTCCGTTTGCCCATGACGCCGCTCAATGATGCTCAGCTTGAATTCTTGCGCAAGACAATTGCGACGTACGGCCTTGGTGCAGTGCCAGTCTAGTTGTCAGCGACTGATTCATTTTATGAGTGATACGCATGATCGATCGCAGAGAGTTTATCGAGTTGGCCACCTCCGCCAGCGCCGTTGCCTGTTCGTCGACTCAACCCAAGCGGGTTGCACGTACCACTCAGCCATTGGCAAAACCACTGTTCGTGGCGACCTGGCCGTTTGGCAAACCTGCTTGCGATCGTGCGGTAGAAGTGGCTGGGAGAGGCTCAATGCTGGATGCGATTGAGCAAGGCATCTGGGTCACCGAAGCAGATATCAAGAACGCGTCGGTGGGAATTGGCGGAATTCCGAACTCGGCGGGGGATGTTGAACTAGACGCCTGCATCATGTCCGGGCCCGATCACAATGCCGGCAGTGTTGCCGGAATTCAAGATATTCTGCATCCGATTTCGGTCGCCAGAAAAGTCATGGAAGAGACAATTCACGTCATGCTGGTTGGAGAAGGCGCGAAACAATTTGCGATTTCTCAAGGCATTCCAGCCACGCAGCTTTTGACCGACCAGCAAAAACAAAAATGGATCGAGTGGCAAAAAAACAATCACAAGAGACCCGAAGTTGACGAAGACAACCACGACACGATTGCGATGCTTGGTCTAGACGAACAGGGCGATCTGTGGGGTGGATGCTCCACGAGCGGATGGGGTTACAAAATTCCCGGCCGCGTAGGTGATTCGCCGATCATTGGTAGCGGGCTCTATGTGGACAACGCGGTTGGTGCCGCCGGAGCAACGGGAGTCGGGGAAAATGTGATGCGTTTTTGCGGATCGTTCCTGGTCGTCGAAATGATGCGAGGCGGTGCGAATCCAACAGATGCATGCCAAATGGCTGTGGAGCGAATTGCCTCGATGGATCCCAAACGGGGCATCAATGACCTCGATATCAACTTTATTGCTCTCAGCAAAAACGGGGAATTCGGCGGCGCCGGAACCAGCAATGGATTCAAATTCTCATTTGCAGCACGCGACGAGAGCGGTGTCAGAGACGGACGCGCGTTAAGCGAAAAACCGATTGGTCCGGAAGGTGGAAATCGAAAATAACTACTCACGTAGCTCATTTCGTGAGAATTCAATCAAAACCAAACATCGAATTTCGTGAAAATTCGAGACCGACACAAATGATTAACAGGACGAATAACCATGAGCATCAAAGTCGTTTTCTTTGATATCGGAAACACGTTAGTCTCAGGAAAACAATGGTTGCCGGGCGCGAAAGAAATAATCTTACAATTGAAGGCAAACCAGATTCGCGTTGGCCTGATTTCAAATACGGGGCAGCTGACGCCCGAAGAATTGGCAGAACGCCTGCCCGCAGACTTTTCATTTGATGAATTCGAAGAAGGGATTACTCTTCTGTCGTCTGAAGTCGGGATTGAAAAGCCGGCTCGCGCCATTTTCACTCTCGCTATTCAACACGCCGACGTTTCACCCTGGGAAGCAATGTTCGTTGGCGAAAGTCTTATCGAAACAGTCGCGGCTCAGTCAGCGGGAATGCGTGCCGCCCGGATCACAAATTCCGAATCGGACTACCCTGAACTGCTCAAACAACTGACCGGTTAGGTTGAGCGGTCCAATCTTTGTCTACCTAATCTTGGTCTTCGTCCATCTCAATCTTAGTCTTCGTCCCAATCTTAATCTTAGTCCATCATTACTGGGTTGACTCAACGGAGGACAACGCTTCAAGACGAAGACGATGAGCAAGAGTACGAGTAACAGTGCGAGATGAATGCGAGCAAGACTACGACTACGACTAAGACTAAGAACTTGAGGCAGCTTACTCTTCGTTTGGAAGGTCTTTTTTGCGGAGTAGACCAGCACTGGAATTGAAATATTTTTTTCGCCGCGTTTCCGACTGACGAGTATCGCCATCCCGTTGAGCGCTCAGGTCTTTATACATTGCGATGGTGAAGGGGCATTTGAGGATATCCAAGCGAAACATGATGTAATCTGATTCTTCTCGACTTAAAACTCCGAGAAGATGATTGCTCATCTGTTCGATCGTTGGAACGCCGATTTGATTGCGGCGCCAGATTTCACCTAGAGTATGAATCCCTGCATCGCGGCGCCCATTGATATGGGAAAGTCGTTCCAGCAGCTCTCGATCTTCAGTTACCAAGTGCTCCAGATCCGCGGCTCGTTTTGGATCCAATGCCTCGTCCAGGTAGGCTTCCAGTTCCGCGTCGGTAAATTCAGGTTTCAAGGTTGGCTCGACCCATTCAGGGGTGTAATAAGAATTCCACCATTCTAGTGAGCTTTCAATTCCGACAACAAGCCTTGTTAGAACAAATCGTCGCAGTAAACACCAGTTTGAAGTTCACCAGTGTTGCAAATTGAAACGGCGTCAATCAGGATGAGGCCTGCAGACACGCTCTCATTAGTTCAAGAGTACTCCGTCATGACCTCCGGCAATTGCCTTTTGACAGTTCTTTTCGTCGGCCTTTGTTTTGCGTTTTTCGGTAATCGTCTAGTGGCTCAGGTCGCCGACGATCGGCTTGATGTTCCTGCCGAGATCAATGGTGAGCCACCGCCGCCTCGACCGCGCTTGTTTAAATACGACGGGCCACTTGCCCGCGGCATTGTTTTCGAGGATCGAAACCACAACGGCAAATTCGATGAAGGCGAATCTGTATTTGTAAATGCCAAAGTTTCTAATGGTCGGGACATTGCCAGAACAAACGAATACGGTCGTTACGAACTGCCGATTACCCCGGATCAAATCATTTTTGTGATCAAACCGACCGGCTTTCGAACTGCGTTAAACAAAAACAAGCTTCCCAAGTTTTTCTATATCCACAAGCCGGATGGTTCTCCCAAACTCCAATATCCAGGTTCAAAACCAACCGGTGATTTGCCACGTTCTGTCGACTTTCCGCTGTACAGGCAAGCTGAACCGGATCGCTTCCAATTTATTTTGTTTGGCGATCCGCAGCCTCGTAACATGACGGAAGTTGACTATATCACGCGGGATGTCGTTTCGGAGTTGGTTGGCAACACTTCCGCGTCGTTTGGGGTCTCCCTGGGTGATCTCGCGTTTGACAATCTTGAGACGCTGGGGCCACTCAACCAGTCGGTCGCGATGATCGGAATCCCCTGGTACAACGTCATCGGCAATCACGATATCAATCTGGACGCCAAAAATCGAAACCAGGTCAACGAGACCTTTGAAGCGATTTACGGTCCGACTTATTATTCCTTTGACTACGGCCAGGTTCATTTTGTCGTCCTGGACAATATCGATTGGGGCCTCGTAGAAGGCCGACAACGTTACATCGCGAATTTTGGCGAGCGTCAGTTGGCATGGTTGCGTCAAGATCTGTCCATGATTCCCAAGTCGAAAATGGTCGTCCTGATGATGCACGTACCAATGACCCAGGCCAAAGACGTCCAGGAAACCTATCGTTTAATTGAAAAACGACCTTTGTGCATTTCGATTTCGGGCCACACGCACTATCACAAACATCTTTTTCTAGGAAAAGCACAAGGCTGGAAAGGCGACAAACCGCACCATCATATTATCAACGTTACCGTGTCAGGAAGCTGGTGGTCCGGCCAAAAAGACAAACGAGGTATTCCCCATTCGACAATGGCAGACGGGGCTCCTAATGGGTATTCGATCATGACGATTGACCAATTCGGATACCACCTGGATTTTAAAGCTGCCGGGCGACCGGCCGCGGAGCAAATGCGAATCACAACGGCCAACGCGATCGACACCAACGAAACCCAGAACTGCGATGTCTGGGTCAACGTGTACAACGGCTCCGAAAAGTCAACTGTTCGCATGCGTTTGAACGATTCAAGTGACTGGATTAATCTCCTACAAGCCAACGCCCTGGATCCGACTTTCGTAGAACTCTATGAACGCGAACAAAAACTGGTCCCGATTCCCGAACCTAAGCTGACTTCGCCCAAAGAATCAAGTCATCTTTGGAATGCAAAACTTCCCAAGGCGATTTCACCGGGAATGCACCGATTGGAAGTGGAGACAATCGACATGCATGGAAGAAAGTATGTCGATCATCGCATGTTTCGAGTGACGGGCGAATTGACGCCAATCGAGCTGAAATCGGAAATATTGTCGGAAAAATAGGCTCGATTGGCATTTTGTTAAATTGTTCCGTGTGGGTGATTTTCATCAAATCAACAAGCCCGTTAAGGATAAGTCTCGAACGCGGCTGAACATTTTTGGTCGAATTGGCAACTCGAAACGATCGAGACTTGTCAAAAACAGGATTAGCTGAAAACATTACGTTGGTTGAAACAATTAAGATTGGTGGAATTAGTTTGCACGCACCGAACGAAGAATCGAAAGTCGATCACGCTGCCATCAGGAAAGCGGTCCGCATGATCCTCACGGCTGTCGGAGAGGACCCTGATCGTGTTGGTCTGCGCGAAACTCCTCGTCGAGTCGCGGAAATGTACGAAGAGATGTTTTCCGGATTACATCTCGACCCGTCGCGCCATCTGAAAATCATATTTCCCGAAACATATGACTCGATGGTATTGGTTCGAGACATTCGTTTTACATCGATGTGTGAACATCATTTATTGCCGTTTTTCGGATTTGCGCATGTCGCCTATATTCCCGACGGTCAGGTAACCGGGCTAAGCAAGATTGCCCGCGTGGTGGAAGAGATTTCCCGGAAGCCGCAAGTCCAGGAACGAATGACTCAATCGATCGCCAATATGATTGAGGAACATTTGAATACACTGGGGGTCGCAGTCGTTATTCGAGCTGAACATTCCTGCATGTCGATTCGAGGGGTCCGCAAACCGGGAAGTTCGACGGTTACCAGCGCTCTCCGCGGCATCTTTAAGACCAGCCAATCCACTCGCGCCGAATTCATGTCGTTAATTGGCAGCCACGAACATTGGTCATAGCTTGCCTATAAAACAACGCACGCCAACGGGGCGTCGGCGTGCGTTTGATTTTTTTGATCGCGATAAACGACTCAGTTGCGAATGAGATCTTCCATCCCCGAGAAGTAGTTAACGACCGCCAACTCAACGATATCTTTGTTAAACATGAGTGGCTTGCGATGAAACTCGCAAAAATCCTTGGCCTGGTTCAAAAGATCGATAACATGGCAAAAACGGAAGGGCCGCCCAACCCGTTTATAGTGGTATTCAATCAGATCGTCGATGACGCCCGGTTTTACATCAAAACCCATTTGATTCGTTAGCTGATCGAATAAGTTTCGGAACTGGATTTCCGTGGGATTAAATATTTCTACCTTGTAGGGAATTCGTCTCAGAAAAGCTTCATCGCATAAAGTATTCGGTTCCAGATTGGTTGAGAAGATCAGTAACTGCTCAAACGGCAAACTGATCTGCCGTCCAGATGGCAAATTTAAAAAGTCGTTTCCTGACTCCATGGGCACGATCCAACGATTCAGCAATTCGGTCGTGCTGATTTTTTGTCGACCAAAATCATCGACGACCAGACAACCGCAGTTGCTTTTCACATGAATCGGAGATTCAATGATTCCAGTAACCGGGTTTAAAGTGGCTTCGAGGTGTTTTAATGTGAGTTCGCCACCGACGACGATGGTCGGCCGTTTGATTCGTATCCACCGCTCGTCAACCTCGTGCTCGTTTGTAATGCCAGGGGACTGTGGAAGCGGGGCTGCTTCGTGAAGGCTGGGATCGAATAGCCGAATTACTTCGCCACCAATCGTTAGGGAACGGGGAATCCAAATGATCTCGCTGACGGAGCGGATGGCACGTTGGGCAATAGAGGTCTTGCCATTTCCAGGGGCTCCGAAAAGAAAGAGGCTTTTGCCCGAATTAATGGCTTGACCAAGTTGGCTGACCATCAATCTGGAGACCGTCAGATCACTTAGCGCTGCTCCGACGTCCTCCATCGTCGGTTTGAGGTTTTTGATGGATTGAGCAATCACCGACTGTTTATATTCGGCCAGGCTTACTGCGGCTGCGCCACAATAGGTACTACGGGAGAGCGCGAGTTTCGCCTGTTCTATTCCCTTGGGAGACAACTCGTAAACATAGTCGCCGACGCCCGCCGATGATTTGTGCCCAATCAGCAGGTCGGATTTGAGTTTTGCCAGGACCGGTTTTGCAACCACGAACGGCAGTTTCATTTGTTGAGCGATTCGACTGCCGGAATTGGCACCGTGCAAGAAGAGAAACTTCAGGACAATCGGAAACAAATCGTTTTCGTGCAACCCCGCCTGTTTGAGCGATTGAGGTTGCTGGGGGATGAACTCATCTTGCGTCACCGCACGTTCCGTAGTTGCCCCTGTCTGAACAGGAATTCCGAGGTTGGATGAATCTGAATGCGAAGGGGGTTGAGTGCTCATTGCGATTTCCGTAAGCAAAGTTTGTATCCGTACTTCTGCGTTCCATCACCATCGTCACGGCGAGCGCGGTTATGTTAATTCCTATTTTGGCGTTAGTTAACCTGTTCCTGCCGCAAATCCGTTAACTTCGGATTGATTGTCGTGACCCCAAGTCCCCGAACTGATTCATAACCTAAAGTATCGGGTAGTTTGACGGTTTGCCAAAAATCCATCCATTTTGAAATCGCAAAGACGAGTAATCACCCCGTTTTAGCGGGGTCGTGGTCAGGTCACAGGATTCACTGCTGATCGCGATTCATTCCACCCGATTGCGCAGTATGATTCACGTCCGAAATCTAACCAAAACCTATCAAGAATTATATTCGGGCGATTTTACCGCGCTGGATCAAATCAGTTTCGATGCCATGCCAGGTCAAATCTACGGTTTGCTGGGACCCAACGGAGCCGGCAAAACAACTGCGTTGCGAATCCTCAGCACCGTCCTACGTCCGACGAGTGGAACCGCCAGTGTCAACGGGTTCGAAGTTTCGGCAAGTCCCGAGATCGTGCGGCATCAAATCGGTTTTGTTTCCACCAATACCGCCAACTACGACCGGATGACTGCCTGGGAAATGGTTCAGTTCTTTGGCAGGCTTTATGGAATGGATCCTGATCATTTACAAATGCGAATGGAAACCGTTTTCGATCGTTTTCAAATGAACGAGATTCGTAACTTGTTGGGTAGCAAGATGTCTACCGGAATGAAGCAGAAAGTATCCATCGCCCGAGCCATCATTCATGATCCGCCGATTTTGATTTTTGATGAAGCGACTTCCGGGTTGGATATCCTTGTTGCGCGGGAAGTTCTTAAAACAGTTGAACAGCTGCGAGATCACGGCAAATGCATCATTTTTTCGTCGCACATCATGAGCGAAGTAAGAAGGCTTTGTGATCGAGTCGCGATCCTGCACCGCGGCAAAATTCTGGCGGAAGGTTCAATTCAACAGCTCGTTCAAGAGTACGAACAAGACGACCTTGAAGAGCTTTTCTATCAACTCATTCGTGATGCAACTCCGGAAGAGCAACACGGTATCGTCTCCTGATACTCAACCAACTTGGTAAGACTACATGAAGTGGGCCACTGTTAAACTGATATTTTGTCGCGAAATTCGTGATCAGCTGCGGGATCGGCGAACGCTGTTTACCGTTGCAGTATTGCCGCTTTTGCTTTATCCCTTAATGGGGATGGCGTTTCTGCAGTTTGCCCAGTTTATGCGTGAGCACCCAACGAGCGTATGGATCATCGGCTCAGAAAACCTCCCCACCGATCCTCCATTAATAGAAGATGGGAAGATTGCATCTTCGTGGATTGGCAAAGCCCGCCAGGAACTTATACAACTCCAGATTTCGCCAAGCAGCGATGAGCAGTATTACTCATTGATACGCGAGTTCAGAAATCCTGAATTCCAGAACAAAGCAGGAGTCAGCCTGTTGGATCGATTGATCCAACAGGAAATGCAACGTCGCCAAGTGGACCTCGCAGTTTTTGTACCGAAGAATCTTGGCGAACATTTGGCTGTCAGCGAAAAAGAAGAGTCAACAGCTCAAGCAGCTCAGATGCCGTCAATCTACCTGTTTGTAAACTCGGCAAGCGACAAATCAAATATCGCGATGAAACGGGTTGACACGATTCTTAGCCAATGGCAGCAAGCGATTGCCGCAAACCTTTTGAAGAAGAACAACATCACGGTCTCAATGCTCACGCCGTTCGAGATTTCCAAAGCGGATGTCGCGGATCAGAACCAGAAACACGCGGCTGCGTGGTCCAAGATTCTGCCGTTCATCATCATGGTCTGGTCGCTCACGGGAGCTTTTTATCCAGCAGTCGATTTATGTGCAGGTGAAAAAGAACGCGGTACGTTTGAGACGCTTTTGAGTAGCCCAGCCCACCGCACGGATTTAGCAATTGGCAAACTACTTACAGTAATGGCTTTCAGCATGGCCACATCCATATTGAACCTGTTGAGCATGGGATTCACAGGGCTGTTCGTGTATTCGCGATTGGGGGGCATCGCTGCCTCCATGGGGCCCCCGCCCATCGCCGCCATGGGATGGCTCATTCTGGCGTTGGTACCTATTTCGGCGCTGTTTAGTGCGATGGCACTCGCGGCCGCCGCATTCGCAAGAAGTAGCAAGGAAGGTCAATACTATTTGATTCCGTTGATGATGATTTGTATGCCGCTAATGATGGTTCCAATGCTCCCCGCCGCAAAGCTGGATATTGGAACAAGTCTGATTCCGGTAAGCGGCCTGATGTTGTTACTACGTGGATTGATCGAAGGTGAATATTCGGAAGTCATTCGATTCGCAGCTCCTGTTTGTGCGGTCACCCTCGTTTGTTGCTGGGTGGCAATCCGGTGGGTTGTCAAACAATTCAATAGCGAAACGGTTCTTTTCCGAGCGAGTGAACGATTTGGAATCGGAGTTTGGTTCAGACAAGTCATGAATGAACGCCATGAACTGCCTTCACTCGGAAACGCGGTGCTGTGTGCTTTGGTGATCCTGGTGGTGAAGTTCTTTGTTGGATTTGCAGCTTCATCCCCCGATTCCTGGGGAATATTTGCCAAGCAAACAATCATTATCCTGATCGCAACTGTAACGATGCCTGCCTTATTGATGGCGCTGGTACTGACGCGCAATCCGCTCAAGTCACTGCGGCTTAAGTTTTGTCGACTACCGGTCGCTGCTGCCGCGATCTTGGCTGCGATTTGCCTGCATCCGCTGTTCATGTGGTGTACGAAAGTGGTGATGTATATGTATCCGCCAGCGGGCGATTTGATTGCGATGCAAGAAGCCGTTGGTCAAATATTGGGTGACGCGCCCAATATCTGGGTGATCTTGCTGGTGTTTGCGGTTGCGCCCGCAATTATGGAAGAACTGGCTTACCGCGGTTTTATCTTGTCGGGTTTTCAAGCGATTCGAAACAACTGGTCAGCCGTGATATTAACTAGCCTCTTTTTTGGTCTTGCTCACGGTGTCTTTCAACAGTCGATCATTACTTTCTTTATCGGGGCCGTATTGGGGTGGATTGCGCTCCGCAGCAACAGCCTGATTCCGTGCGTTCTTTATCATGCAGTCCACAACGGCCTGACCGTGGTCTGTTCCAGTTTGGATCCGACCACCGTCGAGAATTCGGTGCTGTTGCGCGGGATGATGGAAACAACCGATGGAATCAGTTACCAGTACGCCATATGG
>JAHEJI010000277.1 GCA_024638965.1 Planctomycetaceae bacterium | reverse complement strand
CCATGAAACAGTTCGTGCAGTCCGAGTCAGATCTTATCCATACGTTATTCTTTACGAGGTACTCAAAGACTACGTAAACTTTATCGCCCTTGTTCATGGCGCTGGTAGCCGAAAGAACTGGTTTGAAAGTATCAGGAAACAGAATTAGCGCTGGATAAATCGGGTAGCCGGGGACGTTGCCGCCCCCAGCCCCCATACCACCCTGGCACGCGGGTCCGCACTAGTCGGTTCTCCAAAACGGAATCCTAAGTCGCTGCCACGGGGGCAACAAGACGTTCACAATAACGCCCCCAAGGCTGGCTGATCGAGAAGCGCCGCATAGTTTGACTCCGGTCGGAGTAAATCCTGGGTGCGAGTGAAGTGAATCGGTAGCTCCTGCTTGTGTTTCGAAGTACGGCCCTTCCCGCCGACTGTGGAGTATGTCGAAACGGTACTATGGCCTCGGCTGACTGCTGGCGTCGGTCAATGGCTTGCACCATCGGCCCCCGGCTTTGGGCGTTAAGCCTACTCCCGGACCCGGACCCAGCTCTCCCAGGATAAGATGATTAACTTTCGATAGTCCGTGCGACTCGCACCTGCACGGCCGCCCGATTTACCAATTCGAATGAACGAAACGGCTTCGTGATGGTTGGCTCACTGGCCTGTTCGAACCGGCCTTGTATCAGGTTTCTGTACGTAACCTCGCAGCTTTGACGAGAATGTGGCTGACGACGAAAGGTCTGCTGCGGATCAAAGATCCACAGCAAGTTTGTCAGCTTGACGGCACATTCGCAGGCTTCCTTCCCACGCTCGGTCGTCCTCACGCAGTTGCCCTCGTCTGGTATTTTGTCAATCGGAATCACAGTTGGTATACTGCCGCCCTTAAGACTTTCGTTCTCATACAGGGGACTGGTTCCACAAAAAAAACGCGCCCCACAAGTTAATCGCCATGCCTGGCGTATCAATTCGGTGAACCGGAGTTGGCTCGTCTTTCGATATTTCAACGTCGTTTCCTTCGTTCTAATTTCTGGCGTGCCAACGTCAATTCCATTGGTCCGCCAACCCGGTTACCTCGGTCGTTGAACTTAATCGAATTGCTATTCTTCCAGGCGGACCGTCCCTTAGCTTCTGGTTGTGTGCGCGCAATTAGTAAACGGTCCAGAAATTCAAAATTCAATTGATTCCGCATAGCCACTTGTGTCTAAAGTCTCGATTGCGCGGACACCTGACAAAGTTCAACGCCCGATCTATCCGTCTGTCCGACACATTCACCCTTGGTTTTCAGCGGGCCGCTGGACAACCCGGATAGATCGCAATTCGTTATCCGCATCCCGGGGTAAGAAACAATGAACAAGCAGATTTTAGTCTATTTCGTGGCCTTGCTCCTGCTTGTTGGTTCCGGAGTCTGGTACGGCGCTTTGTCGTACTATTGGGGATCGCAGGTGTACCTGATGTGCCTACCCACATCATCTGAGAATTCGTTTGAGCAAAGTCGTCCGATCGCTGCGCAGGTTTTCGGTTATTCGTAACGTCGTCTTGCAAGCAAGGCATGTTCGAAAGTCACGGCAATTCGTCAACGATCGGATCGACGTCTTTACACTGCACCCTGAACGGCAGATAATCAGAGTCAAGAAAAATCGCCGCAAGAATAAATCGGTCTTTAGCTTGAGCTTCGTACCGGCTCCGCCCAAGCCCTTGAGTGAGTGCGGGTTTACAATAATTCGGAACAAGTCTCGTGTTCGCTTCATTCATTTACGTTTTACTCCCGACCCGTTTATCGCGGACGTTATGTGACAAAGAAAATGCCAAACACTGATCGACGAAATATGCTCCGCGTTGGCCTAGCTTTCGTGGCACTTCCAAGCACCGTCCTGCATTTCGGATGCGCCCCGAATCAGGATACCACATCACGAAACAGCGATGGTTCACCCGACACTGTATCGACCGCGAACTACAAGAAAGACGATCCACCTGCAAAAGAGAATACGATGAAAATTCAATACCTCGAAATCGTGACTGCCAACGTTGATGCGGTCTGTGCGACCTACTCGCAATTACATGGCGTGAAGTTCGGTGATAGCGATCCGAACTTGGGTGGCGCTCGTACCGCAAAGCTGGCCAATGGCGGTATGCTCGGTGTTCGGGCTCCGATGCACGATGCAGAAAAGCCTGTCGTACGTCCTTACATTCTCATTGACGACATTGAAGCGGCTGTCGCTGCCGCCGGAAAGTCAGGTGCCGAGATTGCAGTTCCACCTATGAAGATCGAAGGTCATGGCACATGCGCCATTTTTATCCAGAACGGAATTGAATCCGGACTCTGGCAGCTTTGACTCATCCAACGACCATGTCACATATCAACTACATGGCCCTTGCAAAAGATCAAAGAGGTCAGGGGCCTGACCCCTTTTATTCGTCGACCCCTTTGATCCCTCATCCTGCATCTGTCGGTACACTTCTTTGAAGAATTCCGAAGAGGCTGGTAGACTGTAGTTGGGCATGAAATCTCTCCTTGTTGACTGAGTTAGAAATAAAAAACAAAAGAGAAATCACGCCCAATTTTTCAATCCTCATGGTAAAAAAGTTACGCCGCGATTGCGGCTTACTTGAACAATCGGGAGGACTAAAAGTTGATTTGCTCCGGCGACGGATCACTTAACGTAACTCCGTGTCGTTTCAACCCGGTCGACGCGGTCAACATAACATCAGCCGATAGTGGGCAAACACTTAGGCTTTCTCACCACTTTTTGGAGGCATCTATGTGGTTCAGCCGAAGCTCCGCAACACTCGCCAGCATTTTCGTGTACTTACTATTGGCGTCATTCGTATGTGCTCAAGTTACGAGCGATACCGACGATCCATCCGCCGGCACTGACGGCTTCAAGCTTATTGCAGACATTTTCAATTATGATATTGACGTGCCACTCGATACACGAATCGTCGCTCGACAGGATCACGGTGAGTATGTTCGCGAGAAACTCGTTTTCCGTGGCATTCGTGATAGTCGCGTGCCCGCCTATCTGGCAATGCCAGTTGGCGACGGCCCTCACCCTTGCGTACTGTTGATACACGGTGTAGGCGGCTCCAAGGACGATTGGTGGCAGGACAGTTTTCACGGTGGTGAGAAGCTAACAACATCGCTCCTATCTGCGGGTATTGCAGTTGCGACCCTGGATGTCCAGTATCACGGAGAACGTACCGCGAGCAACGACTACGAATCACCCGAGGTCTTTCTTTTTCAACGGAATTGGGTCTATCGTGCTCGCGATATGGTCGTCGATTCGGTTGTTGAACACCGGCGTGCTCTTGACTATTTGGCGTCCCGGGACGAGGTCGACGA
>JAHEJI010000173.1 GCA_024638965.1 Planctomycetaceae bacterium | reverse complement strand
AAATCCGAGCGCCGACAACTTCTCAACCAGGCGATTCACGAAACGACTCTCGCATTTCCGATCGCACCTCAACTGGATTTTGATCAGATTCGGGTCGTTGTTTTTTTGTTCAAGCTTTTTGCCGATCGCGGCAATTACATTTTGAACCGACATCTTCTTGCTGGCTACGATGATTTCGCCTCTTGCGTTCAAGTTAATCGTAAGCGAAGACGGCCGAGACTTTTCACTGCCTTGGAGGACCCGCGGTAATTCCAAGGGAATATCAACCGTTCTGGTAATCTGTGATACCGTCATGAAGAAAATGATCAGCAGAAACACAATGTCGATCATGGGCGTCATATTAAACCCGATCGAGCCGCCGTGCTTTGATTTTGCAAGTCTCATTAGTGGCCTACTTTTTCTTACGACCCAGCGGCATCATGACAATCTCGATTCTTTTCCCAGCCTCGGCAACCAACGAATCAATTTTGTTCCTGAAAAAGCTGAACGCCACCATTGTCGGAATCGCCACCACCAGCCCTAACAACGTCGTAATCAACGCTTGCCCTATCCCGCCGGCCAGTTCCTGAGGCCGCGCCATTCCCTCCAACGATGCAATCGTCGTAAACGCTTCGATCATACCCAAAACCGTACCCGTCAACCCAAGCATGGGTGCGATCGCACCGATCACGTTCAAAACTTCCGTACGCCGATAAAGTTGTCCAGTTTGATCTTCGCCAGCTTCTTCCACAGCCGAACGATACTCGGCGAATCCGAATTCGCTACTCTTATATCGTTGCAGCCCGGCCAGAATAACCTCCGTGGCCAAAGAATAGTTTTTGCTTTGACGGCAAAATTCAATTGCTTTGTTGATCTCGCCCTGAACAATCAATTGTTCGAGTTCATCAAGCACATCGTCTGGCATCAAACGGCGACGTGAAATCGTGAGAAAATGCTCGATGATAAAGTAAACACTAATCACCGAAAGCAATAAAATCAGGCCGACAATAACCAAGCCGAGTAAATTGCCACCAAACATCATTCTCAAGATTGTCGGCGGCGGGCTTGTCAAATCGAGCGCTTCAAGCGCTTCGTCATCTGCTTCCTCGAGCGCGTCCTCTTCCGTTTCCTGAGCGATGCAGCCCTGCGAATCCCATCCTTTAAACACTTCGACGGTCGGCAATACCACAACCCAGAATACCGCGATTACGGCAATTGACCGGCGCAATTTCAAGCTTGGTAAATCAATTGGCCCCGTTTTCGACCGAGCAGAATACCCACCTGTACGTCTTACAAAATTCAAATCTTTAGACCCTTGCGACCACAAATTAAATGTTGGCGATCCGAACCTGCTGTGGGTCAGTTTTGTTCATTTCTTGCCATACGACCATGATACGTGTTCGGATACCGTCGCAACAACTCGTTTCG
Organism: Planctomycetaceae bacterium; assembly: GCA_024638965.1. Classification (GTDB taxonomy): domain Bacteria; phylum Planctomycetota; class Planctomycetia; order Pirellulales; family Pirellulaceae; genus Mariniblastus. Next base: position 11,006 of record JAHEJI010000173.1, on the reverse strand, counting down.
CAAAATACGGGCATCTTTTGAGATTCCCTGTTTTTCCACTAACCGAGATGCCCGGTAAAGTGCGGTCGCTGATAAATTAGGAAAGCGTTCACCGAATACGGCAGGCACGGTCAACAAAGACAACAACTGTTTTTCCGGACCGTCAGTTGCGTAAGTTCCGCGCAAATAAAACACCAACGCGCGCGGCCCTCCCGAAAGTCTGTGGAAGGATTGCTTCACCAATTGATCGGCACGTGGATGTTCATTGGCTACGAAGTAACGTTCAATCTCAATCACGGTCAGCCAATGATCTAAAGACGACGTCAAATCGTTCTTGCCGCGCAGTTTTGAGATCAGCCGATCGGATTCCGAATAGTCCTTTCGCGCAACGGCCAACGACGCCAGGTACACAGCCACTCCCCTGACGTTTTGAATTCGTCCAATTTCGATTAATTCCCGTAACGAATCGTTTGCAGCTGCGATCGAGTTGGTATCAAGCCAATGCGGAATGATCTGGTTGGAAATCTGGTTCTCAACGTCAACTGCAGGCAACAGCAAATCGTCGAGAGACTTCTTGGACGCGTCATTGAGCTTTTGTTGAATCGATGCCGCCAACAAAAATGGTTCGACCGCCCCCGCCCTATTGCCCTTGAACAAGCGACCGCGCATGACTGCGGAACAAATCGCAAAATCCAGTTCCTGGTTCGGACTCGGTCGGGTTCGAATCGGCTCGTACAGCGTTTCGCCCAGTTCGCCCGCCCCCGACCCATCCTTGTTTCGTAATCGCGTCTTTAGTCGAAACAACGGCTCCCCGACTGAAATCAAATACTCATTGAACTCAGCTTGGCGATCTTTCGAAACAGTCGCGGATAGTACTTCATCCCACTGGAGTCGATCACCATTGGTAAGCAGCAAACCTGCAGCGTCGAACTCCGATACTTTTGCGTCTCGGATTGTCGTCAGGTTGCGGAGGACAATCGTTGAGTCGTTTTGAATCGACTGGGCGTGGGCGATCGTCAAATCGCAGAGCCAAAGCAGCAAAAGAACCAGGCAGGTTGGAACTGATTTCAAAGGGGCTCTTGCGTTGTGAAAATCCATATGGTGTCGCTTTCACAGCAGATTTCTGCTGCAAGGCATGATCGGCCTCTTCCGTTGCTTCAGCGCAAATTTAGGGGTCAAGGCCGTCAAGACCATTCAGTCAAAACCACCCAGAAAACCCAATTGTGCCACACAAAAAGCCGTCTGTCTTTAGCCAAAATTCGCGTCTTTCCTTGGAAAAGATTCTAATGTTTTCTGAGTTTTGGCGTTTATAGAATTGGAAGGGAACGCAAAAGAACTAAGCGGCGTCTCTCCCCATGATCCGTTATCTAACCTGCCTCAGCCTGATTCCCGAATTAGCTTTCGAACCTTTGGAGCCAACGATGTATCGCTCTTCACTTTTCCGCTATTCAATTTTTGCGCTTTTTGGATTCGTCTGGATTTTAGGGAATCCGGATTCACTTCCGGCACAGAACCCGGCTCAAGAAATCGGATTTGTCGAACAGTATGCTTTGAGTACCGATCGTGAGAAAACCCTTGAGCGATTGGTGCCCGGAACGGAAACATACTACTACTTTCATTGCCTGCATTATCTGACGACAGAGCAGTTGGATAAAGCGGAAGAAATGCTGAAGCCGTGGATCAAACGATTTGGTCGGACGAACCGCGTCAATCTCATTCGAAACCGATTGGCGATCCTCAAATACAGCGACAACCCGACCGAGACACTTGAGTTTCTCCGCAAAGAGTTGGGGCTAGACCTGAATCACCAACGTGAGATTCCCCAGACCCAACGAGACTTGCCAACGCAGCTGAATGACCAATTAATCAGTTTGGAAATCCTGACGAAGCAAGCGTTGACTCGCCGTAATACTGAATCGCTGACCGACGCCGGGCTAGAGTTACTTAGCGGAAAGACGCTGTCGAAGGACCAGAGGCGTCATCTTCTTCAGCGACTGCGATATCCTGATTATCCGGGCCTCGTCAAATTAGTGGTCGACGATTTGAAGCAAAGAGACAGCGGCGGATTTGGTCGCATCAACATTCATCGCCAGCTGACAATCGCGCAACTTGATGAATCCGCCCATACGATGCCTAAACTATTGGATCACAACGAATTTGTTAACACCTATCTTTCCAAACTGCATCCGACTAATGACGTGAACTGGCGGGTGGACGTGGCTGAACACCGAGCCTTCCTGGATCGGCTATGGAAGTTCGTCAGTCCGCTCAACCCGAAATTTAATTCGCTCAAAGCGTGTGTTCTTTATCGTCAATTGGAGCTGGATCGACGACAAGGTAAATACGATAAACGAAAATTCATGACGTACCTTCGCCTTCCCAGACAAGTTGGATACGTTAATCCCGAACTGATCAAAGCGGTTGCGTCGCGCGATCACATCGTCAATCTCAACGCCGACTATCGCAGTCAACTCTTGTTGGTACCGGTGCAAAATGATGAACCACTGGTCCGGGATTTTTTACAACATTTCTTGCGTGATGCGAACGATGAAAGCCAGTTTCGTCCATTTGTGCGTACCCCGTATCTAAAAACCCAATTGGCCACGACCAAAATCCTCAATGGACTGGGAGACAACGAAAAATGGGCTTCGCTGCTGTCCCCGAAACAATACCAGGATCTGGTCGATCGAATTGACCTCGACTTTGTCAGCACGAATCCCGAGTTTTATGCCGTAGATGACCAGGTCCAACTGGAGTTGTTCACAAAAAACGTTCAGAACCTGATCGTCAAAATTTACGAAATCAACACTCACAATTACTACTTAAAATACGGTTGCGAAATCGACACCGACATCAGCCTCGATGGGCTGGTGCCCAATCATGAACAAACGTTTGAATACAAAGAGGCACCCGCGCTGAGAGTAAAACGCAGATTCACTCTTGATCAAATCAAGGGGCCTGGCGTTTTTGTGGTCGATTTCATCGGGAATGGGAAGAGCAGTCGAGCCCTGATTCGAAAAAGTCGGCTCTCGATGATCGGTGAGGTTACCGTCGCCGGGCATCGCTTCAAAGTCATTGACGAATCGAGCAAACTTGTCAAAAACGCCGAGCTGACGATTGGTGGCCGTCGCTACTCAGCTGACAAAAATGGTCAGATTATTGTTCCGTTTACCAGTTCACCAGACATTCAAGCGGCCATTATTCGCAGCGGCGACTTCAACTGCCTTCAGTCGTTCAAGCATTTGGCCGAAACTTACAGCTTAGATGCCGCATTGCTTGTCGATCGCGAATCTTTACTTCGCAGCAATGAAACTCAAATCCTGGTGCGACCAAGGATTGCTGTCGCTGGCCATCCTGTGACAACGAAGCTGTTGGAAAATGTGCAGCTCCTTATCACTTCCGTTAATCTCGATGGCCTTTCGTCGACCAAACGGATTAATGACCTGAAACTGGGCACCAATGCGGAAACCGTTTGCAAGTTCCTGGTTCCACCGCGTTTGAAAAGTCTCAGCTTGAAACTCTCGGCAGAAGTCAAAAACATCAGCCAGAATCGTACCGAAAACGTTGTTGTCGAAAAGTCTTTCGCGATTAACGCGATTGATGAATCCGACGAGATTCAGGACGTCCACCTCGCCCCAACCAAGGACGGATATGCGTTTGAAGTGCTTGGCAAGTCGGGTGAGCCCCGAGTGAAACAGGCAGTTCGAGTCAAACTAAGCGTGAATGGTTTTAAGGATCCCGTGATTGTCGATCTGCAGTCGAACAAAAACGGACTCGTTCAACTGGGTAAACTTCCCAACGTCAATTTTCTCAAGGCTTCGCTGGTAGGCGGTTCTGAGCGGACTTGGGAATTCCGGATCGATCAACAGAGTTTCTATCAAACGATAGACGCAATGGTCGGACAGGAAATTACGATTCCCGCGCTGGAAAATATCATCACAGTTAATCGCAACCGGCTTTCGCTGATCGAAGTTCGACGGGGAACGTACACCCACGATCATTCTTCAGCCATTAAGGTTGCCAACGGAATGATAACGATCTCGGGCCTCGATCGGGGTGACTATCGATTGCGGCTAAAAGATATCGGTAAGACAATCACCCTGCGTGTGACGGATGGGACACCATTCGACAACGTCTTGATCGGACCAAGCCGCCAGCTGGAAACTCGCGGCGGACGGCCAGTTCACATCACCGAGTTGAAGGCCACCCAAGACAAGATCCAACTTACACTCGGCAACGTCAACGATTGGACTCGCGTTCATGTCATCGGCTCCCGATACATGCCAAGCTTTGGTGCTTACGGTTTGTTGAGTGAAATCCGTGACATAGAACCCTCGATTTACACTCCGCCGGTGCGCCGCAGCGTTTATATGGCGGGCCGCAAGATTGGCGACGAATATCAATACATTCTCGATCGCAAATACGGCAATAAGTATCCTGGTAATATGCTTGAACGCCCTTCCCTGTTGCTCAACCCATGGGAACTTCGCGACACTCAAAACAAAGTTGAAGAACTTGCCGAAGGCGCCGAATATGGCGGAGTTGGAAATGAACCCGACGACGAAGCCGGGCGCGAAGCCTCGGAGAAACAGCAAGGATCGGCAAACTCCGACTTCGCCAATCTCGATTTCCTGTCCAAGGGATCGACGTTTCTTGCCAATCTGGTCCCAGACAAAAACGGGACGGTCACCATTGACAGAAAGCAGCTTGGTAACCGCCAGCACGTGCGGTTCATCGTCTTAGACAGTTTTTCGACCATTGAACGGTCGATCAGACTGCCTCTCGAAAACCGGGTCACTCGTGACTTGCGACTAGCCAATGCGATGGATCCAAGTCAACACTTTTCACAAACCAAACAAATCGACATTCTAAAAGACGGCGAAAAATTCAAGATTGATGACATTCTCTCTGCCCGATTCCAGCATTATGACGATTTGGGCGATGTCTTTCGTCTGCTGAACACGCTCAATGGTGGGGCGCTGAGCGAATTCGAATTCATTCTTGGCTGGCCAGACTACGATATCGAAAAGAAGCGGGAACTTTATTCAAAACATGCCTGTCACGAACTTAACTTCTTCCTGATCAAGAAAGACCCTGAGTTCTTTCAGGACGTTGTCACCAAACATTTGCGATACAAACGAGACAAGACTTTTGTCGATCGCTGGTTACTCAATGACAACGTCGACGATTTTGTTGACCCGTGGAAATATGCCCGTCTGAATGTGTTTGAACGGATTCTGCTTGCCCAACGACTCGAAGACCGAGGTCGGGATATTCAGAGAAATATTGGTGAAATGTATTTGTTGCAGCCCACGCCCCGAGCAGCGTTTGGAAAATACTTTGATACTTCGCTAATCGTTTCAACCCTTGATTTTGATGACAATGGAAACGGGTTTGATCGCAGAAAACTTCAACTGTTAGTGGATGCATCGCAAATTATAGCTAGTGAAAGGAGTCTGGACGCGAGTAGCGAATTGTTCGCGGGACAAGCTAGACGTCAACCCGCACTGGCCGAACTCAAGGCGAATCTTGAGATTGCCAGTAAAACGGAGAGTAAAGGTGCTTTAGGAGTTGAAACTCCTGTTGTCCTGAATTCACTGGAAGCGCGTCCGCAAGATTTTGCCGGTAAGCCAGGTCAGGGAGGCCGGTTTAGAGGGGGAGCGTCAGGTGCAATTGCGGAGGGAGCGTTAGGCTACGCTTTTAAGAGTCGCGCCGATCTTGGCAGAAGTGTGATTCGCTATCGCAAGGAAACTCGATCACGGCCAGGTAAAGACGGAACCATCGAAGAATATGAGGTCGAAGTGCCCTATGCGGCGTACACCCCGTATGGAGAAGAACAAGGCAATGAAAGTTTGTTCGGATGGCGAGACAAACAACGAGCACTTTTCCGCCGACTTGGCGCGACGAAGGAATGGATTGAAAACAATTACTGGCATTTGCCTCCCGATCAGCCCACGACCAAAAGAGTGCAAACCAATCGTTTTTGGCGAGACTATGCCAATCACGTCGAAGGGCCATTCATCTCGCCGTATTTTCCCGAAGCGAATCGCAATTTGACGGAAATGATCTTCGCTTTGGCCGTCATCGACTTGCCGTTCAAAGGGCCTGAGCACAAATTCGTATACGACGACTCCGAGATGACCTTGACACCTGCCGGTCCCATGATTGCGTTGCATCAACAGGTTCGGCCAGCTGTTTTTGATCGTCAAAACACGACGGTCCTGGTCAGTGAAAACTTTTTCCAGAAAAACGATCGATATCGCTTCGAAGACGGTGTGCAGTACGACAAATTCGTGACCGGTGAATTCATCGCGCATACGCTTTATGGCGGCCAAGTCGTGATCACCAATCCAACGTCAACGCCTCAAGCCATCGACCTCCTCCACCAGCTCCCCAAGGGAGCTGTCATCGCCAGCGGTTCTCAGGAAACTCGCAACATTCCGATCGACCTGGCTGGATTCAGCACTCAGACTTTCGAGTACTATTTCTATTTCCCTGCCGCAGGTGATTTCACTCACTTCCCTGCTCACGTTTCCAAGGGCGATCGCGTAATGGCGGTTGCAGATCCTGTCGAGTTCAAAGTCACGGACAAACCAGCTGAACTGGATAAGACATCCTGGGCATTCGTTTCCCAAAACGGTTCGGCCGATGAAGTGATCGAGTTCATCAATCAGCAAAACGTGCTGCGATTGGACCTTAACAAGATCGCTTTTCGGATGAAGGATAAATCGTTCTTCGAACGCGCGATCAAGACGCTTCGTAACCGTTACGTTTACAACCACATTCTGTGGTCGTACAGCATCTTGCACAATGACAAACAGTCAATCCGAGAATTACTCAGCCATGCGGACTCGTTTGTAAAGGCGTGTGGAATCTATTTCCAATCGGAATTGTTGCCGATCGATCCGATCGAACGTAGTTGGTACTTTCATAGCGAGTATTGGCCACTCGTCAACTCGCGCAGTCATCGTGTGGGCCCAAAACGAACGATTCTGAATCCCGAATTCCACCGCCAATATCATCGCTTGATGGACGTGTTGTCGAATCGAAGGGAGTTAACGGACGACGATCATCTTGTCGTGACGTATTACATGTTGCTGCAAGATCGAATTGACGAAGCGTTCGCGCATTTCGGCCGCGTGGATTTGGCAAATATCGAATGCAATATGCAGTACGCGTACTGTAATGCGTACCTGGACATGTATCGCGAGCAACCAGAAGCGGCGGCCGCCAAGGCTCAATTGTGGACCGATTATCCTGTCGTCCATTGGGGCAATCGTTTCAAAGAAATCCTCGCCCAAGTCGATGAAATCCGCGGGGGCGCTGTTCAAACGGTCGACGACAAAAGCAACAAGCAAAAACAGACCGAGCTTGCTGCCTCGGCACCCAGTTTTGACTTCGATGTCGAATCTTCAACAGCCAAAATCGGCTACCAGAACATCGACGAGTTAACGGTGAACTATTATGAAATGGATATCGAGCTGCTATTTAGCCGCAGACCGTTCGCGCAAGATGAACTCGATGGATTTTCGATGATTCGACCCAACCTGACGCAATCTGTGAAACTACCCTCGGTTGAAAACAACGAGCCGGGAACTCACGAATTCGTGTTGCCAGCAGAACTCAAGAACAAGAACGTGTTGGTCGAGATTGTGGCGGGTGACCAGACCAAATCCAAGCCTTACTTTTCGAACTCGCTGGCTGTACAGCTGATCGAAACGTACGGGCAACTACGAGTTACCAGTAAAGCCGGCGGAGCCCCAATTGCAAAGGCGTACGTCAAGGTTTACTCGCGGTCTGGGGGCAGTGTGAAGTTCCACAAAGACGGCTACACCGATCTCCGTGGGCGATTTGACTACGTTTCGCAAAGCAACAACAGTATCGACGGCATCGAAAAGTACTCGATTCTTGTCATGCATCCCGAGAATGGAGCTGTGATCAAACAGGGAATGCCGCCACAGGAGTAACGCGCGTTTTTGAATCCTGATCTTACTCGTAGTCTTAATTTGGTCTTAATCGATGGAACTTCATAGAAAGTCCAAAATCATTCGGATTGGTTAAGGTGAGTGCCATACGCAGCGATGCCTCCGATTCAAAATATGCGATCTTCCCAGGTCAGTTCGCTTGCGTTTCTCATATCCGACAATAATTAGCACATCAATCGTTCAGCGGTCCCAGCCGCGGACATTTCATGCCACCCCAATCGAGTGATTTGGGTGTCACTTTCTCATCAACCACGGTAACGGTTCCATAGGGGGGGTCGTCCTGGAAATCGCGCCACACAACTTCACCTTGCTGACTGGAGACGCGTGTGAAAATGGTCATCTGAACGTCGAAATTGGAGTCCGCCAAATTCACTTTCAGAAACGTTCAAAACGTTTCTCGCCGTCGAATCTCCCGCGCAGTCGGATCTCGGGCGGCGGCAAATTCACCCTGGACACCCGATCATTTAAGCAAAACCAAGACTTATCCGTGTAATAAGACATTTTGGAATTCTGTGAATTAGTTGAAACGTCCGCGGTCCTATTTGGCAATGATGGAAACTTCGTTTGGTTTTCCGCTGAATGCCAATGAAGCTAACTTTTTAGGAGTGTCTAGATGTTGCGTCGACTTGGTTTTTTTGCTTTGATTTTTTCGCTCGTCGCCTGCCAAGAGTATTCAGTCAAAGGGCAAACCATTACCAATATCGTTGCCCAGAGTGGCGGAGATTTTGATCGCAATTGGTTTGATGATGACATACTTCTTAATGCGGTTTTAACGGCCGATCTCGCCGAAACGCTGGATGATCCTTCGCTTGATGTAACGGTATTCGCGCCGAACGATCTCGCATTTATTCGCACGGCACGTGACTTGGGCTATCGAGGGTTCTCAGAACAAGGCGCTTGGGAATTCCTAGTCACAGCACTTACCGAATTGGGCGATGGCGATCCCATCCCCATTTTGACAGATATTTTGTTGTATCACGTCGCTCCTGAGAGCTTGGGTCCGTTTCAAGTCATCTTCTCGAGAGAGATTCCAACTTTGCAGGGCGGAGTGATTCGACCGAGATTCTTCCGCTTGCGAGATAATGAACCTGATCTGCGAGATCCTTACCTGTATTTCCCAATCAATGTACGAGCTGACAACGGTGTAATTCACACGATCAACCGAGTATTGATCCCTGTTGACTTGCCTTAATTAAGGCTTTGTCACGCAGAAGTGGATTAGTCGTTTGGCCATCACCTCGACACGGGGCTATCGCCCAGGCGGCTAGTCCACCTTTTCATTTAAACCAGTATCTGCGCTGTCGAAGTTTTTGCCAGTCGGCCAATGCCTGCTGCTAGAGAACACGGTGCAATGGAGATCGCAAGCCGATTCCGAGATTTACTGCTGATCTCTGTTTCGCGTCGTCTTTCGTTCAAGTTCGTCTCAACATTGGAATATTTCTTAATTTAAAGGGCTTAAGCCCTGTTTTTGCGAAGCGTGGCGCTTAGGTTTAACTTTGGACCGAATCTTACGGATCGTATCTGCTCTAGTTAAAATCGCTGGCAACGACGACTTCTCCAATATTCTGGATTCTGATGAGATCTCTAGTCTGGTTTCGGCGCGATTTGCGAGTTGTGGATAACAGAGCCCTTTTCGAGGCGGCCAAGGCATCCACAGGAGGCGTCATCGGTCTGTTCATGATTACGCCCGCCCAGTGGAAGGAACATGATGACGCCGACTGTAAGGTGAGGTTCTGGCTGGACAATCTTGCCAAACTATCCGCTGGCCTGAACAAACTGCGAATTCCTCTGCGGATCGAAATCTGTGATTCGTTCGCTGATCTTCCGACAAAGGTCCTCAAATTCGCCAAGAAATACAAATGCTCGTCACTGTACCTGAATCGTGAGTACGAAGTGAATGAACTTCGTCGTGATGACGACGTGGCAAAAGCATGTGAACGGGCCGAAGTTGCCGTCCATCGCTTTCATGACCGAGTGTTCGTACCGCCAGGCGAAATATTAACGAAGGAGGGCAAATTCTACTCGGTGTTCACTCCGTTTCGACGCGTTTGGGATAAGCGGGCACTTGATTACATCGAGATGTGTCCCAAGCCCAAAAAGCAGACTGCGGTGAATATCGAGCCATCGCCAATTCCCAGTGAGATTCGCGGATTTGATTTCACCGACTTTCGAGACGATTTATGGCAAGCTGGTGAAAAGGAGGCACAAGCTCGGCTTCAGAAGTTCTCTAAAAAGATCGCCGACTACAACGAGGCACGAGACATTCCCTCGATCAATGGAACCAGCTTGCTTTCGCCCTATCTGGCCGCGGGGGTGATTTCACCAAGACAATGTCTGGTTGCCGCGGTTGCTGCGAACCGAGGCAAGATTGCCGGCGGTGGAGGAGCAACGACCTGGATCTCAGAGCTTGCCTGGCGGGATTTCTATACGCACGTGATGGTCGCTTGCCCTCGGGTGTCAATGCATCAACCGTTCAAACTAAGAACACGTGCCTTGAAATGGCGGAAGAGCGAAAAAGATTTTGAAGCATGGAAACTGGGCCAAACAGGTTACCCAATCGTCGACGCCGGAATGCGGCAGTTGAATCGTACGGGTTGGATGCACAACCGCTTGCGAATGGTGACCGCCATGTTTCTCACGAAGAACTTGTTGATCGATTGGCGGTGGGGCGAACGGTACTTTATGAAAAACCTCATCGATGGTGATTTGGCGGCCAACAATGGCGGTTGGCAATGGTCGGCATCCACGGGCACTGATTCCGTTCCCTATTTTCGGATCTTTAATCCATTTAGCCAAAGCAAACGTTTTGACCCCGATGGAACGTTCATCAAAATGATGTGTCCGGAACTGAGTGACATCCCGAAATCTGCACTGCACGATCCAAAGAAACTGTCTGCTTCGGTCAAAGAATTGAGTCTCGACTATCACGATTTTGTTGTTGAGTACAAAGAAGGTCGAGAGCGCGCATTAAAGGCCTTTAAGTCACTTGGCTAGTGCGTGTCGCACGGACGTATAGTGGTCGTTGAGCTCTGATTGCCGGGC
>JAHEJI010000172.1 GCA_024638965.1 Planctomycetaceae bacterium | reverse complement strand
CTACCAGTGACTCGTTACTGGGGAACTTGGGTTAAAGTAGTTTGTGATCGCTACCTGCGGTCTTCGGGTTTTTTAGATGTAGAGAAGACCAAGAAAAGCCACAGCTGAGCCTTTGCTAATTTGAGCTTATCGCTTCAGATGATTTGTATCCGTTTGGATTATTTGATTGCCAACGCCAACCGTCAGCGCACATTTCCTCGATGCCGCGAGTGGCCTTCCAGCCCAACTCTTGTTCGGCTTTGGTGGAATCGGCATACATTTCAGCAATGTCTCCCGGTCGCCTGGCAACAATTTCGTAAGGAATTTGTTTTCCGCAAGCCGTCTCAAACGCTTTGACGATTTCGAGGACGCTGTACCCCCGTCCGGTTCCAAGGTTGTAAGTCACAATACCAGGATTCTGAGCAAGTTTATCCAACGCCTTTACGTGTCCATCTGCCAAATCGACGACATGAATGTAATCGCGAACTCCCGTACCATCCGGCGTCGGATAATCACCACCAAAAACACCCAGCTTTGGCAGTTTGCCAACAGCGACTTGGGAGACAAATGGCAATAGGTTGTTGGGGATACCATTAGGATCTTCGCCAATTCGACCGGATTCATGAGCTCCAACGGGATTGAAGTACCGCAGCAAGGCAACATTCATTTCCGGGTTGGCAATCTGCATATCGGTAAGTACGACTTCCAGCATCAGCTTTGTCTTACCATAGGGATTGGTGATTTCGACGAGTGGAGTTGCGGCCAATTCCGTCAGAGGCAACGATTTTGGCGTTCCGTAGACGGTTGCGCTGGAACTGAAAACCATATTCTTCACGCCGGTCCGCTTCATCGCGAAGCATAGGTTCAAAGTGCCCGTCAGATTGTTTTGGTAGTAATCAAGCGGTTTGGCTAAGCTTTCGCCCACCGCTTTGAGCGCGGCAAAATGAATGACAGAGTCGAATTTACTTTGTTCGAATACCATGTTCAACGATTCAGCATCCAGTAAGTCGACTTTGTGAAACTGGATCGGCTTCCCCGTTAGTTCCTGAACACGACGCAAGGATTCTTCGCTGCTGTTACTGAGGTTGTCGACAACCGTAACCGCGTAGCCGGCGTTGAGGAGTTCGAGACAAGTATGACTGCCGATGTACCCAGCGCCGCCTGCCACCAAGATGTGCATTTTCTTCCTTTCGATAATTCAACGCTGCGCGTTTCGATTGGTCCGCAGGTAGACCTTAGGCGTTTCGTCACTCGCGTTTTGCAGGTCAAAACGCTCGCGGCGTTGTCCCATGGGCGTTTGCTTTAGAAAGGAATAGACCCGTAAAATTTGTAGGCCCGAAGGGTCGGCCATATGTCAGCCCAAGGCATCGCCCTGGGAAAATGTTCGAGTAACGGCATCAGTCCCGAAAGGGGCGGCCCTAAACAGCGTTTAGGAACGTCTCGTTGGGCCTTGACGTGGTGATGGTAATTCGGTTTCCCAGGCCGCTGGCCTGGTCTGACATAGGATCGCTCCGTTGGAGCTGAAGTAAAACATTCTAAAGTAAGTGCCAGGGGCGTTGCCCACACGACGAAAACAGCTTGCTCTCAATCAGCGATCTAATTATGACGTCTTATGGTCGACAACGATACAGCCGAGTACTCTCGCTCCGTTGCAACGCAATTGGTCGACGGATGACTGGGCCAAGGTCCGGTGGGTCTGTTCCATACTAACGATGAGGAACGATCCATCGCAGACGTCGGACCAAAACGAGGCTGCGTCGCTGTGCGAATCACCAACGGAAATACAAATGAACTGATAATCCTGCTTCATATCGGAAATCAGCTGAGCTTTCTTTTCGACGGCTTTTTGCCAGAATTTCAAATCTTCATTGCCGACCGGCAAGAAGTCCATCGGTGTCGTGCCCTCGTCAATGATCAGCATTTTCCAGTTTGTTTGAGAGACGAAAATGTTCCTCAACCCTTCGCTATTTTTTGTGCCACACGCGTCCGTCAATCGACTTTTTTCGAAATCGGAGTCAATCAACAAGGTTTTGCCCATTTTTCTTGCGGACAATTCTTTGGCGATCTGTGCACAGGCCTCGTCTACCTGAGCTAGATCTCCCGCGCCAGCGAACAGCAGGGCCGTTGGTGCTCCAATTGGGAACCGCTCGAGAATTTGATCCGCCAGATTTCGAATTGATTCCTTGTCAACATCAACGGCGGTGGACTTAGCCGAACTCCGATCCTTGTCGTCATTCTGGCCCGACGGTTCCCCCATCCAGTCGCTTGGTTTCTCGCTAAGTTCCGAATTGATTTTTGAGTCGATAGACAAGGTCGCGACCGGCAGATCGAAAATCGGCGCATCGACACTGCGCGAAATTTGCTTTGCAACTTCTACCGAGCCTACCTGGAGCGGTCGGATCAGGGCCTCTGCATCGCGAAACCCGGTGGAATGTTGAGGCGACGAGGGCTGGGCAGGTTTCGTTTCAGCGGAAATTGCGGCGTCGTCAGCATGATCCTCGGTTCCGGAGAGTCGCCGATTTTCTTCGCTCAAATCCGGCACGTGGACAAAAGTCACGCTCGGTCGACTTGTCTCCGAAATGTCTGGAGTGCCAGGCATGAAGACATCTGGTGCAGCATCCTGAATCTGGCGGAGCCATTTTTGCTCCAGCTGACTGGATGAGTCATTCAATTTCGAATTCGGATCGGATGGCATTCTTTCGAAGTCTCATTAGCGTCGTAAAATTATTCGTCGGACGGCAACTGACGAAGTTGATCAAACAGCTGCTCATAATCCATGCGATTGGCCCGCCCCGTAGACGGTCCGGGGGACGTCGGTTCTTCTGGAGGATCATTTTCTTCATTTGATCGCGGCAATTGTTCTGCTCGGCTGACAATAATCATGTCACGATCGTCGGCAGGCAGTTCATCGTCTTGATCGTCCTGTTGATACAGCTGATGTGGCGTGACTGGATATTCTATCGACATTGAGTTCGCCGATTCCTGTTGATCAGATTCGTCACCTTCTTGAGTCGATTCCTGATTTAATGTCGACGACAACAATTCCTGTTGTTCTTCAATCTCACTCAAAATCTGCTCGGTCGCAGAATCATCGGCGGCCACTTCCGGCGTCGTCGGGTGAGTCGCGCTGGCAGCTTCGAATGAAACCAAGTTGGCTTGTTCTTCCTCTTGATCGTTCGCAAGCGGCACATCCGTTCGTTGTTCCGCGTCATGATTATCGTGGGCCAATTCATTATTTCGGCTCAATTCGAGGCTTGCGAGAATCTCCTCAGTCCTTCGCTGGATGTAGCTGTCTTGGTCTTCGGCTTCGTCAATTTGTCGAATGGAGCCTTCATTAAGTTCCGAGGTCAGATCAGATTCATCCGATTCGGCAGCCATGTCATGATCATTCGGAGAATCAAACACCGATTCTGTTGCTTCGTTAGGCTCCTGACTTGCCTGTGGATCGCCGTCGTCTTGATTCTCCTGGAGAGGTTCTTCCTGAGCGTTTTCGCTCGGCGGCTGCTGACTCGCATCCTGCCCCATCAAATCGGCTTGGAGCTCCGCCAGGGTAATGCTCTTTTGCGGAGGGTGCAGCGATTTCAACTGCGATGTAGTTACGTTCAAAGAGCTGCGATTCTGTTCTGCCACCAACGGAACGTACTGGTCGACGAGAAATTCCTCGTCTTCGTATTCTTCATCAAACGGGTTTTTGACGTTGGCTTCCGTTTCGCTCTGGCCCATCTCAACCAGTTGTTCTTCGGAGTGTTCCTCAGCGGTTGTTTCGGTGAACTCGGTTGACTCGTCCAACGCCTCACGAGGCGAATCTGAATCCGTCGAATCCGAAAACGTGTTCTCATCCCGGCCTTCAACGACGGTCATTGCATCAAACTCTGGCTGGTCGTTTGTTTCAATTTCTTCGTTGACAGTTGCCAAATCTTCATCGTGTTGCGTGTCATGTTCTGCCGCATATGCGGCCGGCCAGTCACTTGGATCATCTGACTCGGAGGAAGTCATATTGCTCAATTGATAAAATTCCCGGCTCAAATCGTTCTCGAACGTGGAATCGTCCTCCGCTGAATTCTCCATTTCTTCAGAAGACAGCTCTTCGAATTCCTGTTGCTCTGAGTCCTCCGTTTCAGCAGTCGCAGCCACGTCTGAACCCGTTTCCTGCTGCTGAGAAAACTGCTGCTGTTCTTCAGCGGTTGCGATTTGATAGATATTGGCGTCATCATTTTCACGGGAATCATCGCTGGCGAGCGAACCGAATTCCAGCACCGTCCATTGTTCATCGATGACGACGCTCGAAATCGCGGATGAGCTCTCTTTGGAGTTCCAGCTGCCCGGTATGTTTTGGAGATCCCACCAGGTTTCCTTGATGCAATCTTCATCAATCTGTTGTGTTCCACGTGTGGCTGCGAGAATAAATGATTGCTCGCAAACCTGATTAATCAGACGTGGGCAACCTTCGGTACTTTCATAAACGGCTTGATATGCATTTTCGGTGAAAAGCGTCTCGGCACACCCGCCAACTCGTTCAAGATGCGATTGAATATAGGTTTGCGTTTCTTCGAAGCTGAGATTTTCGAGATAACACCTTGCGGCAACTCGCTGGTTGAAAGACTCCAGTTTTGGATCGGCTAAACTGTCCTCCAAACGCTGGTTCCCGACCATCACGAGTCGAACGCGCGGTTGGCCATCACGGACAAAATTTGTAATCAGCTGAATTTCGTGCAGTAAACCGGGTGCCAACGAATGTGCCTCATCGATCAGCAACAAAATTCCGTTAGAACACTCTTCGCTTGGTTTGAGATAATCGATTAGAGCAAGTCGCAACTCGCCTTCACTCATTTCGCGATACGGCTGGTCAAGTTCAAACAAGATACTCTGCAGCAAGTCACTTCGTTGATCGAGTCTTGCGCAGGCGAGGTTAACGACTTTGAACATTTCCTTAAAATGCTCTTCGATCAAATTCAACAGCAGCGTTTTCCCTGTCCCTGCGTTGCCGATCACAATGACTGGTCCCGAGGCTCGCTCGATGCACAGCCGGGTTTGTGAATATGTTTGCTCAATAGCGTTAGCAGCGAAGTAATGCTTTACAAACGGTGTCGGCGTAAACGGCCGATCGCTGAAACCAAATACTTGTTCGTACATTTTTTCGACTTTCTGTCGTGTGTTAAAAATTCGTTGTGTTCTTTTACCTGATCAAGCGAAACGACTCAAAACCTATTTCCCCAACAAATTCCACATAATTTGAGACAAACCGTGAAATGGATTTTCGACAAATGAACTTCTGATTGACGGACTGACAATCAAACCGACCGCGATAATCACCAGAATGCAGAGCAATACGATGCGGGCCAACTGAACGACCAGATTTGATAATGGGAGGTCTTCGTCACCTTCTTCAACAACCGTTCTTTCCAGCGAACCAAGCACTGGCAGGTTCAAGGCAGCGCTAACTTGATCAGCCGATTCAAATCCGGAGTCGTCTTGCAATGGCATGTATCCCCAGGCAACGACGGAGCCGACCAGCAACGACAACGCCGCAATTGAGAGAACCATCAGGCCGGAAGGCGAACCACCGGCCGGTCGACTGCGACTCTCCGTAACATTTCGAACGACGAACGCCGGTTTGCGTTTGGAGGACGCCAGTTTCATGGATTCCAGTTGTTTGGATTGAAGTTCATTTTGCTCAACAAAGGCCTGTTTTATTTCTACGATTTTCGACTTTAGCGAGATCGTATCAATCGAATCCAGGGCACTGTTAAGTCGGTCGTATTGGGTGGGCGTCTTTTTCGAAAAGGATGCATTTCTGAACGGTGAAGGATCGGAGTCCGAAATCGCCATCGGATTTTGGATAACTTGCAGGGTTGAATGATTAGAAGTCTGCTGGTCTTCAAGGCTGTCGATGTCCAAACGGACGACAGCGATTTCCTTCTCCAGTTGATTTGCTTCCTCAGCTGAAATCGGATCATTCAAGAGCGCGTGGCGACTTTCGACCAGCGAATTTAGCTTCTGAATTAATAGCGATTTGCGCGCCTCAGTCACACGATCCGTTGTCCGGGCCCAGGTGTTTGAGGAGTTTTGGTTCGCCCCATCGACAGCGGTCTCCAACTCGGACAAGGCAATGCGAACTTCTTCGACGTCCAATTCAATTTGTTCCGCAAGTCGTTCAACGGTTTCCAGGCTTTCATCCTGAAGCGTCTTGAGCTCGATCGCCGACCGGGCAAGCGATTCGTCAGAAGACTCCTCAGGTTCAAGAAAAATTGCAGACACGTCATCGGCGAGTTGATGCGCAAGCCGACTCACCAAAGCAGTTTCTGCGCTGGATCCATCACCCTCCATCGTCAATCGAACGTTGAGCATGTTGGCATCACGATTTACAACGACCGCACAGTCGAATGATTTCCTCAGTCGCTGAAAATTCTGACCAAGCATCACCGGATGCTTCAATGGCATGTTTCGGCTTAAGTGATTGATTTGATTCGCAAGCCGATCATCACTCAGTTGCTGCTTCCATGCATCGGCGACATGAGCTTCGATCATCGCTTCATCCGAGTGGAGCGGAACGGCGACAGCAAGTCGCAACGTAGACTCGGAAAGAAAGCTCTTGACCGACATTGACAAGAACGTGCATGTCAACAGAAAAGTTGCTGAACACGTGACCACAAAAGCGAGTGTTTTTTTTCGCAACACAGCTTTGGCCGCCAGTTTTGAATCAACACGTGCTGGGTTTCTTTCGACCATTTTTGACAACTTTTCTATACCATCGAAGGAGGAAATTGCGCGGAGAGGCCCGCGAAAGGGCTATACACCCGTTTTCTCCATCGACGTGTTTCATGCGATCGCTTGAGCAAACATTAACGATTGCAACGATTCGTTGTTTAGAAACGAGAGGTGTGGGCCGCTAGCGATTCGCTCTGCCGGATTTCGACGCTTCTGACTCGCACCAAAATCAAGTTCAATGGAAGGGGGCGTTTGCGATTGAAGGAACTTGAGTTCGAACCATCCCAAAAAGAGATCCTTCACCTCGCTCCACTCGGTTCAGGATGACACAGGGGGAATGCACATCAACTTTGACAATCCGCTAGTCGTGGTCGATCGACGCTTTTGATTTGAAGACTTCCACGTTGTTGTTATCCGCCTTCGGCAAATTGGCTCGACGCACGGGGTTTTCGATGGCGACCAGTGTTTCAAAAATGCCTTGTTGAACGACGTCCTTGTTTTGATTGAGCAGCTTCCTTTGCCAGGAAACTCTGCCCGTTCTCCTTCCAGCCAACGTCTTATTGAGACATTCCGTTTCGACAAAAACGGTATCGCCAAAGTAAAGTGGTCTCAAAAATTCCCACTCCCGGACAGCCGTAAGAGCGAGCGTGTTGACATTCGGAAAATAACTGCCAAGGCCCGCAACCCAGGAAAGGCCTAGTAAACCGTGAGCGATGGGTTGCCGGTAGTGACTTTTAGAAGCATAGTCATAATCAACATGGAGGGGGTTGAAGTCACCTGTCATCGTTGCGAAGCCAATGACATCTGCTTCGGTGACCGTCCGGCGTGGGCTGACCCAGGTTTGCCCAACCTCGATGTCCTCGAAAAAAAGTGGTGAGTCCATTCCCGAACGTCCGTGGTCATTTACCGAATTTGTTTACGTCACGAGACGCAGTTGTTTCAACTTGTAAACAAAACACAGAAAAAGTCGGGGTGATAGGATTCGAACCTACGACCCTCTGCTCCCAAAGCAGATGCGCTAGCCAGACTGCGCTACACCCCGGTTTTTCAGTAATTTCAAAGTCCAACCAACGCACCCGTCAAAAAACGCCGCATTCGTTAGTTCGTCAATCTACAGACCTCTTCAGATTGATGCAACGGGCTTTTGTTACCCAAACCCCGCAATTATGTGTTTATTCTGCCTCATTCCACGTGAAACATGATTCGTGCAAGAATTCGGTTAAAATGCGCTCCTCAGGCCACTCTGGATGGTGCTCCATTGTCCATCAAAAGCGTACGCAGTCTTTCGAATTCATCTTTGTTGGAAAAGTGAAGAGTGATCTGCCCTTTGCCCCGAGCCCCGGATTTGATGCCAACTTTGGTTCCCAGCGCCAATTTAAGCTCTCGTTCTAAAGACTCCACTTGCCGGTTCCTGGTTCGCCGTTTTCTCGTCGCAGCACTAATTCCAATGGTATCTTCGGCCGCGATTTTGTCGGAAACCGCCTGCTCGGTCGCACGCACACTCATTCCTTCACGAAGAATGCGGTTGCAAAACTCAACCTGAACCTCTTCGTCTCCCAACGGTAATAAGGCTCTCGCGTGCCCGGCAGAAAGCTGTGAAGAACTCAAAGCATCCTGGATCGGACGAGGCAATTCCAACAGCCGCATCAGGTTCGCTAACGTGGAACGGTCGATCTTCAAGCGACCCGCCAACTCTTCCTGGGTGCATCCATGCTCGTCGATGTAACGGCGAAATGAAAGCGCTTTCTCAATCGGGTTGAGGTCTTTGCGTTGGAGATTTTCAACAATCGCCAATTCCGAAACCAACCGGTCATCGGCAGTTCTAATCCGAGCAGGAATCGTTTGCCAATTGGCTTGAATCGCCGCCCGAAGTCGTCGCTCGCCGCTAATCAGCTGATAACGACCATCGACGATCCGGACGAGTATCGGTTGGAGTATATCGTGTTCCTTGAGGCTCTCGGCCAACGACACGATCTCTGATTCGCTGAACTCACGCCGCGGTTGAAACGGATTGTCATCGATTTCATAAACGCTGAGATGAACCACGTCACTGGTTGTAGACGTTTCACGGTCCGTATCGGAATGGTCAACCACGTCGATGTTTACTTGATCATCGGCTACAACTGTCTCCGAGGATGCGTTTAACAGCGCCTCGAGACCACGTCCCAATCTTTTCTTCCTAGTCACGCTCCAGTACCTCCATGCACAGTTCTAAATAGGCTCTCGTCCCGCGCGATCTTGGCGCATAGTCCAGAACAGACTGACCATGACTGGGTGCTTCGGTCACGTTCACATCGCGCGGAACCACAGTGTCAAATACAATTTCTCCGAAAAACTCACGTACCTCATGATCTACTTCGAACGTCAGTTCCAATGATTCGTCGTACATCGTCAACAAGATTCCGCCAAACGCCAACTGCCCAGGACGCGAGGACATCACGTCCCGGATGACCCCGATCATCTGAGACAGACCTTCCATCGCAAAATACTCACACTGGATAGGCATCAACACTTCACTCGATGCAGCGAGAGCAGTTTTGGTAAGCTGGCCCAATGATGGTGGACAGTCGATCAGCACATAGTCATAAATACTTGTGCCGTTTGAGAGATGCTCGATGACCAAATCGGTGGTGGCCGAATCCAAATGGGCGAGTCTGTCAATATCGTGAAACGAACGACTTCCAGGAAGCAAACCTAACTTGTCAACATTCGTGGTCACGACTGCTTGTCGGATCGCGGTTTCATTCACCAAGGGGTGCCGATCGAGGGCGCTAACGCCCAGTCCAGAAGTTGCATTGCATTGAGGATCCATATCGATAAGCAATGTTTCGTGTCCACTCGAAGCGATCGCGGCAGCCAGGTTGATTGCGGTCGTCGTTTTGCCGACACCGCCTTTCTGATTGGCTATGCACAATGTTCTGGTTGACGGCTCGTCGTTCACGAAATTCCAGCACGCTAGCAAAGTGGTCTATTTAGGTACGTCCGGCCTTAGTTACCAATAATCTTCACGTGATGAAATCCCAATCGCGGCCAAAAGGGCCGAGTGATAGCACTCGTAATGGGTGCGGTTCCAGGACGGCCTAGGACAGTGCGCGTTTAAGTAGTGGTATTTTCTTCGAGGACCAATAACACCTCGCTTCCGCCTCCCCACAAACTCGCACGAATTCGCATTGCCACCAGGTTAAACTTCCTCCGAATTTGTGGGAGAAGGGCTGAGAGCTGAGGGGAAACAAAGTGTCATGAAAGAATGAATGAACTCAGTTGAATTTGCTCGGTTGCAGCGGCAAATAGCTGACGAATTGAACGATAGGTTAAGCCCCCTCTCCTCGCGAATTCGGACGTATCCTCTGTGCCATTTCATCAAGCGTTGACCGAATTCACGAGGAGAGGGGGTTTGGGGGTGAGGAGTTTGGTTTCCAACATCCGATTTTGTTCCAACTTGGTGTCAACGACGCACCCGGTTGATTACAAACAGCCCGTGTTTACTGGGGTTTTACGCAGGTGTTCTTCCCCTCACCCCCAGCCCCTCTCCCCACAAATCCGGCCTGAGTTAGGTCAAGTGGCAGATCGTTTTCGTCCGAATTTGCGTGGAGAGGGGAGCCAAATTCTGCGCAAAACCCAAAGTTATTTTTCCCGCGTTCCCAAGTTACATGAAGCTGCTCGACATTCCACTCGGGCTTATCATCAACTTTAACGAACAGAAATTGACCGATGATTTGTTACGGCTGATATTGCCCGGTGCCAGTCTCGAATGTCTCTTGCAAAAAAATCGATTCAATGCGAATGCCCCATATCCGAGCAAATACCCCCCCTTGTTAAACCGGAATACGTTACAGGAAGTCCCATAAGCGTAACTTCTTGATTCGTTTCACGTGAAACTCGACCTAACCAACCCAAATTAACGAAAATTTACCTGGTTCCACGTGGAACGCTGGCATTTTGACAAAGCCGATGCAAATATCGCCATCATTGCAGTGGATTGATCAGCAGGCCACTCAACAGTTTTGGATAAAAATAGGTGCTTTTGGCCGGCATTCTTTCACCGTGTTCGCTAATCGCCTTAACATGCTCTAGCGTGGCGGGCATGACGAGACATCCCAATTCAAAGGGTGCTCCGCTTCCCATTTGGCCAGTGAGGTCGCGGCCCTCGTCGTCACCGTGGGTAAGACCATCGACCACTTCGCCGATGGTGTGGGCATATTTTGGAGAACCCAGATTGGCATAACCCAACAATTCACCAATGATCAGATTATGTAATAGGGCAACGCCTAGCGATCTCCATTCGTCGCTCTGATTCGGTGCCAAGTCTCTCATGACCTGCTCGCCTTGCTCTGTGAGCCTTGCTAACACCCATGTATCGTCTTTTCGGCAGTAAAATCCGAGAGTCGACTGAGCATCTTCAACGGAGATTTCTTCCCACGCAGATTCCGCCAGAGTCACGCCTCGACCAACGGTTGTTATTTCAAGCGCCGCAGCGGTTTTTTCGGCAAACTCGACTGAAGTGATCGGTTCAATTCCGCGAAAGAGTCGGTGCGTTGGCAGCACGATCATGCCTGGGTCATGCATACTGATGTTCATCATCAAGACATAGTCGACCGGGTGATCACCCTTAATCGCCTCTGCTTCGCGGGTAGTCTTTTGAATATTACATGCGGTCTCGTAACGGTGATGACCATCGGCGATATAAATCGGTTTTGGACCCATCACTGCAGCCGCTCTGGCAATCGCGTCCACGTCATCAACCAGCCACATCTCGTGCTTGACACCCAAATGATCGATGGCCGTGAGTGGCGTCCGATCCTGGATCGCGGCTTCAAGAATATCTTGTGTTTCGTTGGTTTCGTCCGGATAAATGCCGAATATCTGACTGAGATTGCTTTTGCAAGCAGACATCAGTTTGAAACGATCTTCTTTCGCCCGTGAGTGAGTCTGTTCGTGCGGATAGATCTTGCCTTCACCGAAGGGTTCGATGCGAACTCGAGACATGAATCCTCGACGTGTAAACGTCTGGCCTTCATAGTCGAATGTCTGGTGGTAAACGTAGATTGACGATTGACTATCGCGTTTGAGGACGCCGTCACGACGCCAGTCTTTTAAGTGAGCAGCAGCCCGATCGTAAATCGTCTCGCCGTTGGAGAGGTCATCACCTCGATTCAAGATCACGCGCACAATATTATTTTCATGGCGCGCATAAAGCTCGTCTTGAAAGTCTGACTTGATGACGTCGTAGGGTGGAGCTACTACGTCGCTGAGTGATCCAACTTTGGAAAGGTCGTAGCGAAGACCATGAAATGCCTGAATATCTGCCATTGGTGACTACCTGAAATCAAATTTGAAATCGTCAGGCAGCCTTTATCCCGCAGGCTACTTTTCGTGTCAAAGGGTAGTGCTAGCGAATCGATTCGCCAACCTGCTTTTCAACCGAGAATGGTACGTTTGGAATATGGAATAGTTCGCTGGATCGGCGTAAAAAGTTCTTTTCCATCCGCGAAAAAACGAAAGCTTCTTGCACCTAATCATTAATTGCGAATCGTGAATTATTAATGAAACGGATTTTTCTGCAGCAACGTAATTAGCCATTCACTATTCACCATTAGTTATTAATGGGCCTTGGGCTATCAAAAAAAGCCACGGAAGGATTCACAACCGTGGCTCAAAAAATGGGCGAATTAAGACCGCGAATTAGTAGCGATAGTGTTCGGGTTTATATGGCCCGTCGATGGGAACACCAAGGTACTCCGACTGTTTTTGCGTCATTTTTGTGAGTTTTACGCCAAGTTGATCCAAGTGCAATCGAGCAACTTCTTCGTCCAACCGTTTGGGAAGCACGTGAACGC